>JAITEE010000160.1 GCA_031282205.1 Candidatus Methanovirga aequatorialis
TCTATAAGATTTTATATAACTAATCTACTATAAAAACAAAGAAAAAATAAAATTATAAAATATCCAAAACACTATATACTGATAATTTTTCATGAACATTGTATTCAAGAAAATCTATCTAAATAAATTCTATGATTACCTGAAAATTCATTTTTAAAATTTTACTAAATTAAGTTGTCTTGACACTATTATAATTTAAGCAACTATTATAATGAAGTAAAAATTTTGTGATTAACTATTTTAGTTTAAAATGTATCTTACTTTCAATCGATTTTGGAATTATATTTTGTTGGTTATTAAAATATAAAGAAACCCCCCTCTATTCAAGAAGTTTTCTCTAATTTCAACAAATTATTGTTATGACAATTCAAATTTCATGATACTTTTATATGATGAATATTTCTATAAACCCAATATTTCAGAATTTTTAAATTATGCGAGAGGTGGACAAAAGTCTAAATTTTAAAATTAAAAAGCTCTAAAAATGCTTTAATTTAGAAAATAAGAAAATTTTTTCTTAAAAAAATTAGTTTTGACCACCTCTCTATGCTTTAGATTTGAGCGGAAAATAAATTTAAGAAAATCAAAGATTTTCTAACTTAAGCAAGTTAAGTTTTCCTAAATTCACTTCGTGAATAAACGAAGAATAAATTCTTCTAATTTGAAAATAAATTTTCAACAATAAATAGTTTTTAATAAATATTGAATTTCATTAATATTAATAAAAATGAAGTTAATAGAAATTCTCATGACACTAAAATATCGAAATAATTAAATTGTCATGACATTATTTCACGCACTTTTATAGTCAATACAATTTTTTATTTATTCGTATTTTTTATTTATATAACAGCAGCCATATTTTTATTAATAAGTTCATTTTATATATGTTACAAAAGATTAAATATAGATTATAAAGATTAAATATAGATTATAAAATGTATTTATATTAATAAGATATTATTATAATTAATATATTATTAAATAATTATATATTTCAATGAAATATTTAATTAATTGGATAAACAACCACTTAGTATTAGCTTTAGATATATAAACACTTGTATTAAATAAAATAATAATAAATGTATCCAATAAATGATAAATGTTAAATGGAGATATTTATTAGTAAAAAGATTTATTATTAGATAAAATGAGAATTAGTTATATAAACAGCTATAAAGAGAAGTTATATGGACTTTAGACAATATCAAAAGATATTTTCAATATTCTTCGCGATCATATTTATTGGTTGGGGATTATTTACTATCTACTCGACTAGTGATATTACCCACGAAGATCTCGCACTTAATTTTATTATCGTGATTGTTGGAGTCGCGTATCCATTGGTAATTTTTAAAACTTATTTAAGTAAGATCCTTTTATTGGTCGAAGGTATTTTACTTTTCAGTATTGGAATGATATATTTAACGTTTTATCCTAAAATACTCTTCTGTGGTATAGGTACGTTGTTAGTAACTGCATCCGTCTTTATAAATCATAAACAAAAATAGATTTAGATAACAATTCACCATATAATTATTAACATGATATCGTGTGAAATAGTGGAAAACGTTGGTAGTAAATGGTTATAAACTCTTAGCCAATCGATTTCATTAATCGTTTACCACGAGCAGAGCGTACGCTAAACTGGTAAAGTACATGATATTCAAATAAATGGTAACGTGATTATCACTAGGTTAAAAAAACTTTACTCCCCAATATAACGTTGAAATAATAATCAAAGTTATTTAACGCCAACGATAAAAAAATTGGGACTGAATTGTCAACATCGCCTCAAAAAATGAATATCATCAAGACGACCAATGCGTTTTTCAATGAGTTCAAAAAATTATCTAAGCTAGTAAAAAGAGCAGCTAAAAATTCAACGTTATTAAGAAGTTTTTCACGTTCCAAGTTCTCAAGGCATCAATTTTTAATATTTAAGAATTGAAATAGTAAAAAATTGAAATAGTAAAAGTTATATATAATGTACTTATAAACCTTTTTTTGTATTAATGGTGATTAATTATGACAGCAATTTCAGATGCTATCACAAAGATAAGAAAAACCGAATCTGACGCTGCCCAGCTTATTGAAGATTCTAAAACCAAATCCGTGGAATTAATGGAAGAATCTAAGATTAAAGCCAATGAAAGGTTGGAAGAAACCAAAAAATCAGCTGAAGATGAGGCCAGAAGTATTATTTCTAGTACAGAAGAAAAAGCAAAGGAAGAAGCTAAAACTATTGTTGCTAATTCAGATATTCAAATTAAAACTATCAAAGATGTATCTATGGCTAAGATAGATGAAGCTACTGCCTTTATCGTGGAAAATGTTTTGTAGTGTGAGAAAATGTTTCAGACAGCGAGAATGCGTAAAATTAAAATAGTGACTTTAAATAAGTACTCTACCCTCATTGTAAATTCGTTACATGAAGAGAGTGTTGTACAAATAAATGATGTATCAGAACGCATTCAGCAAGATCCTCAATTAGCTGAGCTTTTAAATCCTTCCAAAGTCACGGCCTTAACAGGTAAAATCTCTTCACTTTTAATGAAATGTAGTGGACTATCAGAACTTTTAGGTGATGCAATCTCTGGTGATGTTGGTATAAAAGATATGATAAAGTCATTTATAAGTCCAGAAATACCTAAAAAAACTGAAGTGGAAGTTATTAGTAGTGAAAAGCTTGTTAAAAAGGCTGAATCCCTTTTAAATGAAGTTGAACCCCAAACTAAAGTTATTGAAGATCAATTAAATTCTATTGACAGCAAAAAAAGTGAACTTAAATCAAATAAAATCTTAGCAAATAAATTAAAAGATTTAAATATAGATCTAAGTATTTTAGGTGAAACTAAACATACTTTTACTATTGTTGGTAGAATTAATGCTGAATCATTGGCCAATTTCAAAAAAGAATCGGCTAAAATAACCGAAAATTTTTTAATTTTTGATGTTCCTGATGAAGATAAGTTAAAGAAAGTCATCGTGCTGATTACCTTAAGTGAATTTAAAGATGAAGTACATTCATTAATTAGAGCTTTTGATTTTGAAAAATTTGAAACTGATAGCCTAAATGGCAAACCTGATGATATTATTAGTTCAACTGACTCAGAATTAAGTTCTTTAGAAAAAGAAAAGTCCCAATTATCTTTAAAACTTAAAGAAATAGCCAAAAAATATGATGATGATATCGTTGTTCTCAAAGAACAGCTTGAGATAGAAAAAGAAAAAAATGAAGTTTTCTCCCTGTTTGGAGAAACCAATAAAACCGTGATGCTTGAGGCATGGGTTCCTCTCAAAGATGTAGATAAAGTCAAAAATTTAGTTGAATCATCTACTGAAGGACATGCAATTGTTGAAATTGAAAATGTAGATGAAGATGATTCTAAGGTTCCAATTATTCATAATAATCCAAAAATTGTTAAACCCTACGAGTTCCTTGTTGATATGTACTCCCCAGTTAGATATGGAGCGATCGATCCAAGTATCCTTGTTTTTATAATGTTCCCATTTTTCTTTGGTTACTGTTTAACAGATTCTTTTTATGGATTAATGTTAGTAGTGCTAGGCATCATACTTATTAAAGGAATAGGTAAAATCAACGAAACTATGGGCAAGTTTGGTAGTATAATCATTGCTTGTGGGCTGTGGACAATAGTCTTAGGCCTTATAACCAATGGATTATTAGGAGACTTCTTCTTCAGATTCTTTGGAATAACTCTTCCAACGGTTGTTCCAATGTTCGATGCATTTAAAAATCCCCAAAATATTCTGATGGTGGCCATTGCTATAGGTCTTGTTTATACCAACGTAGGTTTCATACTAGGTATTATCAACAATTTCAGATATGGGGAAAAGAAAGAAGCATTAGGCTCACAAATTGTCTGGCTTGTTTTTGAAGCAGGGATTGCTTTCTTGGCTGTTGGTATGATTTCACCAGCTATTGGTATCATAGGTCAGATTGTTGGTGCGGCTTTATTAATAGCAACTTTTGCTATACTGATTTATTGTAATGGAATATATGGAATAATGGATGTATTTTCTTGGCTTGGTAACGTTTTATCATATGCTCGTCTTTTAGCACTATGTTTAGCAACTGGTGGTATAGCTATGACCGTTAATATCATAGCACAAATGGTTGATACAATGCTTCCAGTCCCATATCTTTCACTAATTATCGCAATAATTATTTTCATCGCAGGTCATATTGTAAACTTCCTTTTCCAGGTATTAGGAGCTTTCATTAATGCATTGCGTTTGCACTATGTTGAATTTTTTGCCCAATTTTTCTTTGAAGGTAAGAACAGTTTCAATCCATTTAGTGCAAGTAGAATACTTACAAAATTAAAAAAATAATTTCGATGAATATTGAAAATTAAATTTAAATAGAATTTGAATTAATCAAATAGAACTTGATTAAGTATTAGATTAAAAAAGAGTACAGAAATATTAATAGTTTATATAAAGGAGAATAAAAAATGGTAGAGATCGCTTTAGGAACTGCTTTAGCAGCTATTGGTGCTGGAGTAGCTATTGGTTTTGCAGGTTTAGGTTCAGGTTTAGGGCAAGGTATAGCGGCGGCAGGAAGTGTTGGCGCTGTAGCTGAAGATAACGATATGTTTGCTCGTGGTATTATTTTCACGGCTTTACCTGAAACCCAAGCAATTTATGGTTTCTTAATTGCAATATTATTGTTAGTATTTTCAGGACTTTTAGGTGGAGGAAAAGGTCTTGATGTAACATCTGGTCTTGTAGCTGTTGGTGTTGGAGCTTCTATTGGTTTTGCTGGTCTTGGTTCTGGTATGGGTCAAGGTATCGCTGCTGCTTCATCTGTTGGTGCAGTTGTTGAAGATAACGATATGTTTGCTCGCGGTATTATTTTCACGGCTTTACCTGAAACCCAAGCAATTTATGGTTTCTTAATTGCAATATTACTTATGGTATTTGGTGGAATTTTAGGTTAGGAGGCTTGTTTGTGAGTTCTGGAGCAGAAAAAATAGTTTCTAATATTCTCTCTGAAGCTCAGGTAAAAGCTGATCAAATTATCCAAGAAACAGAATTGAAGGTTAAAACTTTTGAAGAAAAAGAATCCAAAAATCTTGAATTGGAAAAAAATAAAATTATAGACGACGCTAATAAACAGTCTATAATGAGACATCAGCAGATAATATCTGAAGCCAAAATGAAAGCAAGAAGATTAGAGTTAGGGACAAGAGAAGAAATAATTGAGGAGTCTTTTAACAAAGCAACTGAGAAATTGAAAAAAATGGCATCAAGTTCTGATAAAGAGTACGTTGACTCCTTAGTCAAAATTGTTAAAGAAGCTGCCGTTGAAATAGATGGTGGAGATATAATAATCCACACTAAAACAGAAGACAAGCCCAAGATTGAAAATCTTATTGGTACCATAACTGCCGAGATCAAAACTGCAACTGGAAAAGACACCGCCTTTGAGTTTGGTGAGCCGATCAACACTATTGGTGGAGCTATATTAAAAACTAAAAGTGGAGAAATTGAGGTTAATAATACCATTGAAGCTCGTCTGTTAAGATATAAAAAAGTCTTACGATCTGAAGTAGCCAAGATATTATTTAGTTAGGAGTGATTAATATGGCTGATGAATTAACTACAATACTAACTTCTCTTGGTATTCCAAATGAAGCATTTTTAGGGATAATAGTCCTCGTACTTCTTATCGTTGGTGCGGTTGTAGTTGTTATTGTAAGTAGACCTGTATTGGATATTTATCCTTATCTCCTTCCAAATGCCAAAGTAAGAGCAAGAAAAGGAAGATTGTTTGATGAAAAACAGTTTTCCGAAATTATTGAAACAGATGACTATAAAGAAATTACAAACTATCTTAGAGGATTCCCAGATTATGCTAAGCATTTAGACGATCATTCGATTGAAAAGTCATTAGACATTCAGCTTGGAGAAACCTATGAACTACTCTCAAGAATAGCTCCTGATGATGTTAAAAAAGTTTTTGCTACTTTATCTAAAAAGTCAGATATTGCAAATATAAAGAGTTTAATTGTATCAATAGAGGCTAATTTAAGCAAAAATGAAACTAAAAAACTTTTAATTCCAGTTGGAAGTTTATATCCCCTATGTGAGCAACTAGTTGATTCTAACACAGTCGAAGATATTGTGGCTGGTCTAGATGGAACTGAGTATAGTGTTATTTTAGAGGACGCTTTAAGGGAATATAGTGAGAAAGGTATGATTTTACCTTTAGAATCAGCATTAGATAAATATTTTTTAGAAAATCTCCTATCAGCATCAAGTGTACCATCTGACGATAATACACGGATATTACATTCCTACATTGGCTCACAGGTCGATGTGGCAAATTTAAAAGTAATTATTCGATCTAAAGTTGATGACTTGAAGTATGATAATATCAGCCCACATATTATTTCAAATGGATATCAGGTTAAAGAATGGAAATTAAAAGATTTAATGGAATCAGAAAATGTGACTTCGATTGTTAGTGGTTTGGAAGGTACAGACTATTCTCCCATTCTTAGCGAAGCTCTTGGAACTTACAATGAGGTTGGTTCAGTTTCAGTTTTTGAGAAGGCCTTAGATGAATACCTCGTAAATTATGCTAATTCCCTTTCTTTGAAAAATCCATTAGGTATTGGACCTATCATTGGATACATAAACAAAAAAGAGAAAGAAATTAAGAATCTTAAGATTATTATAAGAGCTAAAAGAGAAAATAACCTTGGAATAGATGATATACAGGAGATGTTGGTATGAATTCATCTGTTGCTGTTATTGGAGACGTTGATACCGTCACTGGGTTTAAACTAGGTGGAATAAAAAAAGGTTATATTGTCAATAATGATGAAGAAGCCGAAAATGCACTTACTGAACTAATTAATGACAAGTTATCCATTATAATTATTACAGAGAAAATTGCTGATAACATTAGAGAACATGTCGATAAAAAGATAGGATCTAATGTGTTACCAATGATTATTGAAATACCAGATAAATCTGGCTCTTCTGAAAGAGAATCTGACCCGATGAGTGAGCTAATCAAAAGGGTTATTGGGGTAGAGATGATTAAATGATTATCGAAGGAAATATTATTAAAATTGCAGGACCTGTTATCATCGCTGATGGTATGAGAGGAACTCAAATGTATGAAATGGTTCGAGTGGGTAACAGCAAGCTTATTGGTGAAATTATCGAGCTTGAAGGTGACACTGCAACCATTCAGGTATATGAAGAAACTGCAGGTTTAAAACCTGGTGAGAAGATAGAAAGTACTGGTGGTCCATTATCTGTTGAACTTGGACCTGGAATTATGGGTTCTATTTTTGATGGAATTCAGAGACCACTTGAAGTTATTAAAGCAAAAACTGGCTCATTTATTGAAAGGGGTGTAGATGTACCATCCATCAATAAAGAAAAGAAATGGACCTTCCGGCCAAAGGCTAATGTTGGGGACATCGTTAAAGGAGGAGATGTGATTGGTGAGGTTCAAGAAACATCTGCTGTTTTACAAAAAATAATGATACCTCCTAACATCGAAGGAAAAATTACAAATATTGTTTCCAACGGAGAGTATACCGCTGAAGAAGATATTGCCGAAGTCGAAACAGATGACGGTATTAAAAAAATTCAAATGCTTCAAAAATGGCCAGTTAGAAAAGGTAGACCTTACAAAGAAAAGCTTGATCCAGATGTACCTTTAATATCTGGACAAAGAACACAAGACACATTTTTCCCTGTTGCTAAAGGTGGTTCAGCAGCTATTCCAGGACCATTTGGATCAGGTAAGACCGTCACACAACAACAATTAGCTAAATGGGCGGATGCGGATATTATCGTCTATGTTGGGTGTGGTGAACGTGGAAATGAGATGACCGAAGTGCTTCTTGATTTCCCAGAATTAGAAGACCCTAAAACTGGAAACCCATTGATGGACAGAACGGTTCTTATTGCAAACACTTCCAACATGCCCGTTGCAGCAAGAGAAGCATGTGTATATACAGGAATTACAATTGCAGAGTACTTCCGTGATCAAGGTTATGATGTTGCTCTTATGGCAGACTCCACCTCAAGATGGGCTGAAGCAATGAGAGAAATTTCAGGAAGGCTTGAAGAAATGCCTGGTGAAGAAGGTTATCCAGCATATCTTGCTTCAAGATTAGCCCAGTTCTATGAAAGAGCAGGTAGAGTTACCACAATAGGTAGTGAAGATAAATTTTCATCTGTTTCAATTGTTGGTGCTGTATCACCTCCTGGTGGAGACTTGTCGGAACCAGTTACACAGAATACACTTAGAATATGTAAAGTATTTTGGGCTTTAGATGCGTCTCTTGCAGATAAAAGGCATTTTCCATCAATCAACTGGTTACAAAGCTATTCATTATATGTCGATAGCGTAGAAAATTGGTGGGCAGAGAACACTGAAAGCGATTGGAGAGCAACACGTGACGAAGCAATGGTTTTACTACAAAAAGAGTCAGAGCTACAAGAAATTGTACAGCTTGTTGGACCAGACGCTTTACCAGATAGTGAACAGATTACCTTAGAAACAACTCGGATGATCAGAGAAGACTTTCTGCAGCAAAATGCTTACGACGATGTTGATACATACTGTTCACCATCAAAACAATACCAAATGTTAAAAACAATTGTTTTATTCCAAAAAGAAGCTGTAACTGCTCTTGAAAGTGGCGTTGAATCAAAAGATATTATAGCAATTCCAATTAAAGAAGAAATAGGTAGGATGAAATATGTCCATGAAAACGATTTCCCTACCAAGGTTAAAGAAATCCAAGAAGGAATTGTTAAACAGTTAGGAGATTTAAATTAAACTTATTAAAAGAAAGGATTTGATTTTTATGGTAAGCGTAGATGAGTTTATAGTTTCAAGTGCAAACTTCGTTCCAGGATATAAGATCATTGAGATGAAGGGTTTGACTTATGGTTTAACCGTTAGAACTCGTGGTGCTGGAGGTAACATCCAAGCAGGTTTAAAAAGTCTCATTGGTGGTGAAGTAGGAGCATATCTTGAAATGATGGAAAAATCTCGTAATCAAGCATTAGAAAAATTAATCGAACACTGTAAAAACATGGGTGCCAATGCAATTATTAGCTTTCGCTTTGATAGTAATGAGATTGGACAATCCAATCAAGAAGTTTTAGCCTATGGAACAGCAGTCGTCGTTGAAAAAGATGAATATTAATTCTTTAAATAATTATATAAGGTGTAAAAAATGAATACCGATATAAAGACAAAGGAGTACACCACAGTTACCGAAGTTGCAGGACCTCTAATGATAGTTGAAGGTGTCAAAGGTGTTGCTTATAGTGAAATCGTCGAGATAGAAACACCTAATGGTGAACATAGAAGAGGTCAGGTTTTAGAGGTTAAAGATGATCTTGCAGTCGTTCAAGTATTCGAAGGGACAACGGACCTTAATACAAAAACTACAAAAACAAGATTTACTGGTGAAACCGCTAAAATTGGTGTTTCAATTGATATGATGGGTCGTATCTTTGATGGAACTGGTAAACCAATTGATGGTGGTCCAGATATAATCCCTGAAATGGAATTAGATATTAATGGAGCCCCTATGAATCCATCCGCTCGTGAATTTCCTGCAGAATTTATTCAAACAGGTATTTCTACCATCGATGGAATGAACACACTGGTTCGTGGTCAAAAGTTGCCGATATTTTCTGGTTCAGGTCTGCCTCACAATGACTTAGCCGCTCAAATTGCAAGACAGGCTAAAGTTAGAGCAGAAGATACAGACTTTGCTGTTATATTCGCTGCTATGGGTATCACACACGAAGAAGCTAATTTTTTCATGAAAGATTTTGAAAGGACAGGTGCACTTGAAAGAGTAACGGTTTTCATGAATTTAGCCGATGATCCTTCAATCGAAAGAATTCTTACTCCTAAGATGGCACTTACAACGGCTGAGTACCTAGCTTTTGAAAAAGATATGCATGTGTTAGTCATTTTAACCGATTTAACTAACTACTGTGAGGCACTGAGGGAAGTTTCTGCCGCAAGAAACGAAGTACCTGGAAGAAGAGGTTATCCTGGATACATGTATACTGATTTAGCAGGAATATACGAGCGTGCTGGTCGTATTAGAGGGAAAAAAGGTTCTATTACTCAAATGCCTATTTTGGTCATGCCTCAAGACGATATTACCCACCCAATTCCAGATTTAACTGGTTATATTACAGAAGGACAAATCGTTCTTAGTCGGGAACTCTATAGGAAAGGTATCTATCCTCCAGTAGATGTACTTCCATCACTATCAAGATTGATGAGTGGTGGTATTGGAGATGAAAAAACTCGTGAAGATCATAGTGGAGTTTCAGACCAACTTTACTCTGCTTATGCAGAAGGCCGTAACCTAAGAGATTTAGTTGCGGTTGTTGGTGAAGAAGCATTGACTCCAAGAGATCAAAGTTTCTTAAAATTTGCTGATGAGTTTGAAAAACAGTTCATGACCCAATCTAAAGATGAAGATAGGACAATAGAAGAAACATTAGATCTTGGTTGGAAATTACTTAGTCTACTTCCTAAATCCGAACTTAAAAGAGTCAAAGAGGAACATATTCCCAAATATCTTCCTGATTCCTCTTAAATGTGATTTAAATATTCATTCTAAATCTTTTTTTTATAAATTTAAAGGATTGTATATTGTAGAACTCACAACTTAGTAGATGTTATATAATACGGAGGGAAAAAATGGCTCAGGATACCATTGAAGGAATTAATCCAACACGAATGGAACTTTTAAACCTTAAAAACAGAGAAAAACTTGCAGTTAAAGGTCATAGCTTACTTAAAGAAAAACGGGATGCCTTGATTATGGAGTTTTTTGAAATATTAGATAGAGTTAAAGGCTCTCGTGAAAAAACTGAAGAAAAGCTAAAGGAAGCCTATGAGAATTTAACTGAGGCCCAAGTTATAATGGGAGATTTAAGTGTCCAAAAAGCTGCTTTAGCTGTTAAAGAATCAGTTGATGTCAAAATAGAGTCAAGAAGTATCATGGGAGTTATAGTTCCTGTTGTTGACTCTAAAATAGATTCAAAAACAGTTGTAACAAGAGGTTACGGATTTTCGGATACATCGGTAAAGTTAGATGAAGCAGCAAAAAAATTTGAAGAATCGATCGCTTTAATAATCGAACTTGGTGAGATAGAGAAAACAATCCATCTTTTAGCAGCTGAAATTGAATCTACCAAACGCCGTGTTAATGCTTTAGAACATATCATGGTTCCTAAAATTAAGAATACTGTAAAATCTATTGAAATGAGACTTCAGGAAATGGAAAGAGAAACATTCGTTCAATTAAAAATGATTAAATCTTCAATTGATGCTAACTCTCAGATTTAACTCCTAAATTTATATTCCTTTTCATTATTCCTTCTTTTAAACTTGGAAATCAAATGAAACGAGATCCTATTAAACAATACTTCAAAGATCCAGATAGAAAAGCCAAGTTATATATATTTTTAACAATATCGATGATTTGTTCCACTGTTTTATTAACAATAGGAACAATAATTTTTATTTTAATAGCTTTAAAAATAATATAACTCATATTCAAGTTTTGGAGCTAATTTATTTTCATCCAAATGTTCTATTTATATCGTTACCCGTTTTTTCAATATCTCCTTTTAAAACGTTTATTTTATTACCTCTACCAATTAACGTCAACACTGGTTGATCCTTCTCGATAATCGTATTTTCATGAGGAATGTCAAAAATACTCATACTCTTTTTATTTAAATTTTGAAGATTGCTTTTATTGAATATCATCTTTTTTGGGGCGTAGATAATTCTTTTCATAGCGTAGTTTTTAGGGCTTGGAATATCAATTAAATCTCCATTACATGCTTTAATATGGGCCTCTAAAAGATTTATCCCTAAGACTTCTTCAACACATTCATAAGTTCCTTGAAATCGTGGGTTTACTTCAATAATATTTATTTTATCATCTTTAAGAACTAAATCAACTCCGTTTGATCCTATAAGATCTAAATCATTGATTAAATCTTCTGACATGTTGTAAATTTCTTTTAAAATGGATATGCCGTGACTACTTTGACTAATTGGAGTAATGTTACCAGAATATCTGAAATCTTTTTTATTTCCATTTGTTTGATAGTGACAATTGTTGATATTTACACTTCCAACAATGGTCTTGGTGTTGTCCTTAGTTCCAAGTACGGAACAGCTTAAACTATCCCCAGGAACGTACTCCTGTAAAATAAATTCCTTCTCCTTACCATACTCTTCGTCCAATTCATACATGTGCTCAAATTGAAAATTAGACTCAGTATTTAAAAAGTATATTCCATACCCTCCAGATCCATTAATATCTTTCAAAATAAATTCCTTCTTATCATATTGTTTAAGGATATCTAAAGCATCAGATATATCATAAAGCTTAAATGTTAAGGGTAGAGGATATCTATTTTTCATTTTTTTATAGAATTTATATTTGTTTTCTACATTTTCTGTATCCTTATTTCCAATAATTTTTTTTTTATTTCTTTTTAAAACATGATTCAATTCCGAAATGTTGAAAACGTCTTCATTACCTTTAAGCTCAATATTTCCATTAAAGTAGTTAGGTGAGATACCAGTCGTGAATATAATGTGATCAACGATTTCAATCCAATCGTGACCATTATTTAAAATTTCAACAAAACTAAATCTATCTTCAAAAAATCCGCAACTTTTGTATGGTTTTTGTTGAAGTGCATGTTTTTCCTTATAAGCAATGGGACTATCGGCTGTACTATAATAACTTGAAGAATAAGTTTGATAATTTAATCTAAGAGCAGAATTAATCAATGCCCTTGTATTGACACCTAAAACAAGTAATTTATCCATTAAATCACTGAAAAATAAAATTAAAATAGTCCCGAGCGGAGTCGAACCGCCGTCTCCGGGTCCAAAGCCTAGAAGGATTACCACTACCCTACGGGACTGATTTATTCAATATAGAAAAAAACTTTTTTATTAGAACATCTTATAATTTTATTAAAACTCCTATTTAAATATATTCATTACATCCAACGACAAATCAACAATACATTAAATTAAATATTAATGTCATATAAACAAAACTTGTTACAACGTTTCTATACAAAATTAAAATTTAAAATTTTTAGTGTTATTTAAATTAAAGCTGTCTTTATTCTAAAAAAAATTGTCACAACAGATCATAAGAACAATCAAAGTAAGAGATAATAAACATATCGTGATATGATAGGAGATTTTCATGACAAACTACAATATGGAAATAGAAAAGGTCATAAAAGAAATTAAGAAGTATGATGCTAAAAATATAGGATTACAATTTCCTGAAGGTCTTAAAACCCAATCAACTACCATCGCTGATGAAATTGAAACTAAAGCCCAAGTTAATGTTATTATTTCTGGAGATCCTTGTTTTGGAGCGTGTGATGTAGCAGATTCTAAAATGGTAGATATGGTCGATTTAATCGTTCATTATGGTCACACTCCACTTCCTTTAAAATATAAAATACCAGTTATTTTTATTGAAGCTTATTCAGATATTAAAATAAACGAAATTCTTAAAAAATCATTAAATTCATTAGAAGACTATTCAAGAATAGCTATTGCAACTACTACACAGCATCTACAATTGTTGAATGAAGTTAAAGATTTTTTAGAAGACAATGGAAAAGAGATTGTTGTTAGTTCCTCAAAATCAACAAGAAAAGGCCAGATTTTAGGATGTAATTTTTCATCTATTAAAGACTTGGGTGCTGAAGCTTATTTATTTATTGGAAGTGGTAAATTTCATCCTCTTGGTATTTATCTTTTTACTAAAGCAAGAGTTATAGCTGTGAACCCTTATACATCTGAAATAAGTGATATTAAAGATTTAGCCGATGAAATATTAAGAATTAGATTTGCGAGAATTGTAAAGGCCAAAGAGGTAAATACTTGGGGTATTTTAATATCCTCTAAGGAAGGACAGTATAGATTTAATTTAGCAAAAGAAATTAAAAAAATTTTAGAAGATGAAGGGAAAAAAGCATATCTAATCTTGGTGGAAAATATAAACCCAGACGTGTTACTTCCATATATAAACATAGAAGGCTTTATTGTTACTGCTTGTCCAAGAATAGCTATTGATGACTCTTTAATGTATAAAAAACCACTTATAACTCCTCAAGAGTTAGAAATAGTTTTAG
Source organism: Candidatus Methanovirga aequatorialis (assembly GCA_031282205.1). Lineage (GTDB taxonomy): Archaea > Methanobacteriota > Methanobacteria > Methanobacteriales > Methanobacteriaceae > Methanovirga > Methanovirga aequatorialis. Next base: position 14,233 of record JAITEE010000160.1, read on the forward strand.
ATAAAAGAAAATGGGATGATTACCAATTAGATGAAATCATTTTCCATGAAAAATAGGATATATTTTCAAAAACAGACAAAAAAATCAATCACGAATGTTTTAAATAATAAAATTTAAAATAAAATCAGATTCAAGATCAATCAAGAATTTTTACAAGACCCAAGATTCAAAAGTAAAGGTTAATAAAAAGAAGACGTTAACCTGAACTTGAAAATCTTAAAATAATACAAAAAACAGCCAAAGCAATCGTTATTGCTACAACTTGCTCTGGACTTACCTTAGGTCCAGTACTTTCTTCATCAAAATATCTCACTAAGCCTGCTCCTGATGCAGGAAGTGAAATTTTATCTTTTTTTGACACAAAATCACCTTTTAATATCTTAATTGTTTATATACAAATATACATTAAATTTTTTATAACCATGTTAATAAAGGTACTGATAATCATATTTATAGTTGAGGTATTGAAGAAATATTCAGTGTCATATTGAATTGAGAGGTGGTCAAAACTAATTTTTTTTAAGAAAAAATTTTCTTATTTTCTAAATTAAAGCATTTTTAGAGCTTTTTAATTTTAAAATTTAGATTTTTGTCCACCTCTCGAATTATAAAAAAAATTAAAGAAATATTTTTTCTTACAGCTGGTCGTCACCTATCAAAAATCCGTGAGGAACATATCCTAATCGTATGTAACGTTTACGTTGAATTTCTTCATATTTTTTTTTCAATGTTTTGAATTGTTTTTCTTTTCTAAATTTTTGCAGACACATATTAGGATTCCTTCTATTAATTGTTTTTTAAAAAAATAAAAGAAGTAAATTATGTTACACTTATATGATAGACACGTTCAGTCTGCCAATTCCAGCTTACTGTATGTCTATATTTCCAGTAATAATGTTTAGTTTCACCCCATGCTGCTGATACATTACTAGCACAACTTAATGTGATTAATCCTAATATTTTATAATACGACATTTTTTACCTCTTGATATATAAATCCTCTAATCAATCCCTCATATGCCTTCTTGCCAACTATACTATCAATTTTATACAAAAAAGAATAGATCTTTTTTAACTCATTTAAATACATGTTAGCATTAATTCTATTCAAGTAGTAATTAACTTTTAGACTGTTAGTTAGTCCTTTAATTAAGTTTCTATCATGTTCATGCATTGCCTTAACTTGATTGAAGATGAATCTACTTTTATCAGTATTAAATCTTATCCATACTTGTTGTTTGAATGAGATAGATTCTATACTGAATGATTTACTTACTTCCTTAATTCTGGATACATTGATTGACAATCTAACACCATGGTTAAAAATTCTGAATTATATTAATAATATTATATTTTAATAGTATTTAAATATTTTGATTAAAAGTATACTGCGTTTATCCATCTATCCTTATAGAAGACATAGTATTAAGAACGTGTCTTTGATAAACTATAATTCGATCTACGAATATAAAGCCGTTTATAAAATTTTAGAAGGTTGAACATCACAAAACCAACAACTCCAAAAAAATTTAGACCTTCATTTTATGGAAAACTTTATATATCTTTAAAACATAACCTTTATTGTTGTTGGTTCCGTGGTCTAGGGGTACGATACCTCGCTTACAACGAGGGGATCACGCGTTCAAATCGCGTCGGAACCACTAATCATTTATTTTTTTAAGTGAAATGTTAATTTAAGTTTTAAACGTCACACCCCTATTTTAGATTGTATCTCAATTTAATATATTTAAATTTTTACAATTTCTCATTTTTTCAGATTGTATAACCGTTCTATTTATTTATAAATTTCTGTTTAGATTTATATCGATTTTATAAAATAATTAAAATAATTAAAATTGCAACTGAAATAAAGAACACTATAGTTCCTTTTACTATCCATACCGCTTTATTTTTATTTAATAATAAAACCAAACCATATGATAAAATTAAAGACAGTAACATCTTAGACACACCAGTCGTCCTTCCTCCAGAAAGTACACCCAATTTTTCAAGAGCATATGAAATGGTATAGGATAAGAGAACAACGGTAACTATCATGACAACAATATTATTTAAAATAGCTCTCAATATCATTCCATAACTCAGTTTTTCTTTTTTTGGACTGTTATTAAAAGTGTCTTGGGGTAAATGTTCTAAAGATTGCCCATTATTTTTTGAAAATATTGAACTCAATTTTTTCTTATCTCTTGTATTAGAACTACTTCGTGGTTTTGAAAGTGTAATTTTCTTTTTGTTATAAGGCGTTTTATTAATTTTTCTAAGAAAAGTATCTCGAGGATTAAAATCAGAAAAATTGTTAAGTTCTAAATTAGACCCATTATCAACGTTAGATAACGAAGTACTTTCATCATTTAATTCTTTGTTTTCTTCAGAGAATTTTTTAGCAAATTTTATTAAATCATCTCTATCAATTAGTTTAATATTTTTTCTGGTTGCATAGTTAACCGCTTGGGATGAAAACGAAGAACTTGTAACAATAGCCACTCTTGAAGCTTTCAGTCTTCTACCTACCATCTCCATATCTTTTAAAATTTCCAGCCCAACATTCCATTGTTTATCATAGTTTTTACATGCAACAACTACTCCAAAATCACCTATTAACGTAGGAAGAACCCCATAAATATCTACAATCATGTCTGATGTTTTAAAATTCTTATAAACTTTAAATCCAGATTTTTCCATCATTGTACCAATGAAGTTTACTAATCGTGATTTTTCCATTTTTTACACCAACAGTTATCATTATATCTTTTAACAATATAATGTTTGTTGTTAAATTTGAAGTTATAAAACCTTTGCATAAGATCAAGTTAAGTTTTATTAAATTTATGGACAACAGTTATTTTAATCAAAAATTAAATAAACTATGAACTAAATAAATCGATCAACATAAAATATTGGCTAAGTTAGGAAAGTGTACATGAGGATTTTAATTTCAAATGACGATGGTATAAATTCTTCAGGAATTTTAGCATCTAAAAATGCTGTTGAATCATTAGGAGAAACTATAGTCATAGCACCATCCACGCAACAAAGTGGAATAGGCCGTGCATTAACTCTATTTGAACCACTTCGTTTAAACGAAGTAGTATTAAAAGACGGATCCATTGGATATTCAGTATCTGGGACTCCAACTGATTCTGTAGTCTTAGGACTGTTTGAGTTAATGGATAAAAAACCAGATTTATGCATTTCTGGAATTAACATGGGGGAAAATATTGGTAAAGAAGAATTAACAACTTCTGGAACATTAGGAGCTGCAATGGAGGCTGCTTCCTATGATATTCCAACAATAGCCATTTCCCAAGAGGTTGCACGAGGAGATTTTAAGTTTGAAGAAAGACATTTGGATATAAATTTTGAAAATTCAAAAAAAATTCTCTATAAAATAGCTAAAAAAGTTTTGGATAAAGGAATGCCAGAAGGAGTAGATTTACTAAATATTAATGTTCCATCCAATCCAAAAAATGACGAACTTCTAATATCTAAGCTTGGAAAAAGAATGTTTACTCCTAAAATAAAAACAAGATTAGATCCCAGAGGAACACCATACTACTGGATAGACGGTATTCCATATACTGATCATGAAGAAAAAACAGACGGTCATGGATTGCACATTAAAAAACAGCCAACTATAACCCCACTATCCTTAGACTTAGGAGTAAATTTAGATCTGTTAAAAGACTGGATTTAAGATTAATTATATATTGATGTTACCATCATGATTCTTTCAGGTCTATGATAAATTAAATTAGGGTTATCTTAACGAAATAATCTACGACGATTGTAAAAGCTTATTTCAACTTAATGGTTAAAAATCAACATTAAGCTTTCTTAATAAATTATCTCTTTCTTGTTTAAGACCGATTAAAAGTTTTTCATCTGCACACCCAATTTTTTCTAAATAAGCTATAGTATTCGTAATTTCTTGTAGATTAAATTCTAATTGATTCATTACCATAAAAATCAGCCCAATATTAAATTCAGAAAGACACCTGTTAACTTTATTAAGTTAATTATTAAAGACCAAATATTTATATTTTGAGTCGTGGCCAAAAACCAAATTTTTAAAGATTTTGCTAAATTTAATTCCAATATCTACTCTTTAAATTTTATTTAATCCATAAATTTATCATAATTATAAGAATATAGTTATAATAAAACTTTAAATTAAAATTTTAATGTGATTCCAACGATTAAATTTAAAATAAAGAAATTCAAAATTTTAGTGAAACGACTTTTGGCCAAGACTCATTTTTTTAAAAAAATAAAGAAAACAATAAAAGTTTCCAAAAAATGAAAATTATTTTAAAAAATATATATTTTTCATTTTATATATTTTGTGATACTGAAATTCATACCATGACTGAACATATTTCATTAAGGATTTAGTCGTAGTGTTCTTTCAGACCCAAGATAAAGTACAACATTTAAATACGATCATTTAGATAGTATTACTTTATATAACTTATGTTCCGTTCATTGGTTCAAACTTTCAATCTTTTACAAATTAGACCAAAATGTGTTAATTTTAGCAGCGGATATAAAGTACCAAAACATATCAATTAATAGTCTGAGTGAAGTACATGCAAAACAATGATTTTAAAGTGGATAATCAATTTTTAAGATTTAAAGGAAAAGACGTGATCATAGGATTTAAAAATCGGGATGAAATGGAAGGAAACATAATGGCCATTGATAACTATTTGAACATAGTTTTAAAAGCTGATAACGACATAAAAGTTATAAAAGGTGGAAAAATAACTTTTATTTCCGTTAAAAATAATGTTTGAGAGCTATAAATCTAAACTGTTGTTTAAAAACTCCATGAATTCATTTTCAACTATTTTTTCAGCTTTCATTAATGTTAGTCCATAATCTTGAGCTAATTTTTTAATATCTTCATATTCTCTTCTTTGGGATATGATTTTATTCCCCATCATACCCAATTTAAATCTGATACTACGAATATCAGAGGTATTCAGATATTTCCCCAAATCCACATCTATAGATATTATTTTTCTTTTAATCGTTCCTCTATGAATTTGTTTACTAACCCTTATTCCTAAAGTCCCAGTTTCTTCATAAATAGCTGATATGATATTATCAGTTTTCTCTGAAGTGGATATAACCTTAATTATATGGCCTGGTCTATTTTTTTTCATTATAGTTGGAGTTATACTTACATCACTTGCCCCAATTCCAATAAGTTTCTCAAAAAGATAGCCTAAGAGTTCCCCATTTAAATGATCCACATTTGTCTCTATAACATCAACTTTTTCAAATTCTAAATCAGATGACCCTTTTATGATTCTTAAAACATTTGGAAATCCCAAATCTTTAGATCCAGAACCATACCCTATGTTTTTCACTTCCATTATTGGTTGAAATTGTTGAAAATCGTTGCATAGTTCGACATAAATAGCTGAACCAGTCGGTGTGGTTAATTCCCTCTTAACAGGTCCACCAAAACATTTCACATTTTTTAAAATATCCAACGTGGCTGGTGCAGGTATAGGAATCTTACCATGAGAAGAATCTGTTGTTCCTCCTCCAAGAGCAGGAGGAAGACCAATTACTTTTTCATCATTAAATCCAAGCCAATAATACGAATAAACAGAACCCAAAACATCAACTATTCCATCTACAGCACCAACCTCATGAAAATGAATATTATCCAAAGATTTTCCATGTATTTTTGACTCACTAACGGCTATTCTCTTAAAAATATCTTTAGATTTTTCAACTACCTCATTTTTAATCAAGTCATCTTTATCTAAACTACCAAGTTTATTAATAAGTCTTTTATAGGATATCTTCTTATTTTTTTCTTCGTAGTTTTCTATAACATCAACATGAACTGATTCAATACCATAAGAATTAGTTTTTTTTATTTTGACATCCACATCTCCAAAATTAGAGGCAACACTATCTATAATCTGTTTTAGTTCTTTTTTATTGGTTCCTAAATCAATTAAGGCCCCCAACATCATGTTCCCTGATATGCCTGCATTTTGAGGATCGATTACAACTACCATCTCTTCACCATTTATAGTCATCTTTGAAAAGTTTATCAATTTATAAAATATTAATATCCAATATAATCTATTTAAATTTAATTTAAAGAATTTTTATAAAAAATAATTAAATTAATAAACATTACAAACTATCACTATAATATAAAAATTTAATATAAATATATAAAATAAAACTGAACCATTGTATCAGATGAACTCAGGTGCTTCTACTCCTAAAATATTCAAAGCGTTTCTAATTGTAATCCTTGTTTTATTAACCAACAACAATCTTAACAATTCATTTTCATCTCCTATGACTCTCTGAGATTTGTAAAATTTGTTAAAAGTTTTAGCAAGATCTTGGACGTAGTGAGCTATTAAATGAACTCGAAGAATTTTTGCCGATTCTTCAATAACAATAGGAAACTTAGCAAGTAGTCTTATTAAGTCAGCTTCAGATTCATCCAAACTCCAATCGTTGATTTCATCTATTGAAATATTTAAAACTCCATCGTTGTATTCATTCGATTTTTTAAGTAACCTACATGCACGTGCATGGGCATATTGAATTGAAACACAACCTTTTTCAAAACTTAACACATCATCCCATTTAAATGTAATATGCTTTTCAGGTGAAAGTTTAGCTATATAATATCTGATTGCACCAATTCCTATTATTTGAGATATTTTATCAAGATTTTCAGGACTTAATTCTGGCCTCCTAAATTTTAACTCTTTTTTAGAACGTTTAATAGCTTCATCAATTAAGTCATCAGAGGAAACAAATCTTCCTCTTCGAGTTGACATAGATCCATCTGGTAAGGTTATAAATTCATAAAAAACGACTTTTGGAGTTTTTTCACCTAAAATTTCTAATCCAGCACTGAGTTGTTTAGAAACCAACTTATGGTCTGAACCAAGAATATCTATTACCAAGTTTCCAAGTTGAGATTTCTTAATATGGTAAGCTAAATCCCTTGTTGAATAAAGTGAAGTTCCATCAGAACGTTTTAAAACAAGTTCCTTATCTATTCCAAAACCCTTTTCAAGATCCAAATACAAAACCTCATTTTTTTCTGTGTGGCCAGAGTCGATTAAAGAATTAATCACTTTATCCACATCACCACTACGAACAAATTGCCCCTCCCACACAAATTCATCATGAGAAATATTTAATTTCAACAATGTTTCCTTTACGCCCTTTAAACAGTAGTTAACATGTTGTTCAAATACCTTGTTTAAATCAAGATCTTTACCATTTTCATATTTTTTAATAAGTACATCAACCCTATTTTTAAGATCTGGATCTTTATCTATCTCTTGATTAACCTTAAAATAAAGATTGCCAATTTGATGGTCTATCTTAAGAGAGCTTTTTTCATCGATTTTTAAATTAAGTTCTTTGACACCAAAAACGATCATGGCTATTTGTCTACCCATATCATTAACATAATATTGAGTCAAGACTTTATACCCATTTACCTTAAGAAGACGGCTTAAACAATCTCCAATTATCCCATTTCTAATGTGACCTATATGAAGTGGACCATTGGGATTAGCAGATGTATGTTCTAAAATAACCTTTAAGTTTTTCTGCGTAAAACTCCCATAATCATCATCGATATCATTCAAAAACTCTTTAGCAATTTCATCGTAATCAATGAAAAAATTTATGTATGGACCCTTTGCTTCAACTTTTCTAAAATATTTATCATGATGAAGTTCTTTAACGATCGTTTGTGATACTTCAACTGGAGATTTTTTCAATTTTTTAGCTAATTCAAATGATACTGTCGAAGTTAAATCTCCCATAGCAGAATTAGGAGGAAATCCAAGCTTTATTTCATTTGAAATCTCTAAATTTAACTTTTCAAGACCATATTTCAATATTTTCTTAGCCTCTTCAACAACTTTGTAGTACATAATTTCCACTTAACAATTAAATTAAAAAAAAAGAGTGTTTAAAGAAATTTTCTTTAAAAATTTTAATAAGATCGATGAGACCTTTTTTTAAAAAAAAAAGTTCATTTGTTAATGACCCTTCATTTATACCCATCAATCGATACAAAAAATCTGTGATATATATTATTTGATAAATAAGACCCGTTATTGATAAAGTGTTCATATTACCATGATATCGTAGTCATCTTTGAAAAGTTTATCAATTTATAAAATATCAATATCCAACATATAATGGAATAGAAAATATTTGTGATTATTCACTTGATTTTAAAATATTATTTAATTAATTCTTATTTAAATCTTATTAACTATTAAAATACTTTTATTTTTAAAAATATTAATTATAATTTCTTTAATTAAAAATTTAATATTTATAATTAATTATTAAACATTTTATTACTTACAAACATTATTTAATACACTATAATCTATTTAAATTTAATTTAGATAATTTTTATGAGAAATAATTAAATTAACAATCGATAAACATTATCATCATTACTATAAACAATATTTATATCATTTATATTTAAAAGATTATACATTTACCATTTCTATATATTGACCTAAATCGTTCCCAATGATTTCATTAAGTAGGTTTAAAAAGTTGTCTTTTTCTTTAAATGGGATCATTGCTCCTGCAGCAATATCATGACCTCCACCCTGACCACCAAAACTAAGAGCCGCATCTTGAAGAGCTGTACTAAGATTCACACCAGCTTCAACAAGAGATCTGGTCGTTCTTCCAGATATTTTTATGTCATCATGAAACCTTGACATTCCAATAACAGGCTTGTTATTATCAAAAATGTCAATAGACAATCCAACACCAGCAATCGTTCCAAGAAGAGTTTTTATAATTTTATCCTCACTGTACATATACTGTATATTATCCAATTCAACGACACCTTCTCTTCTAATCCAATCAAAACCTTTAGTAAGGTGATTTCTATATTTGTTTTGTAAATCAACGGCTACATCCAGTGCCTTCTCTCTTTCACCAAGACATAGACTAATTCCTAAGCCAAATTTTTTATTTTTACCACAGGAATCTAAGATACTTCCATAATCCTCTAAATTTCTAAGCTCAGGTGATTCTTTTGGCGTTGTGAAAACCTCTCCAAAGATTTTTGGATTAATTTTGATTAGTTCATCCTTTAAAACATCCTGTTCTTCACCTTCAAGGTCAGAAAATTTGATTCCATAAGACAATCCTATTTTCTCTAAAAATCCTATAGAAGCTTCTAAATCCCCAGTTAAACCAGGTAACCCAGGATTTAAAGTGTAGGCTATTGATTTATAGATCGGTTCACTATTTTTAGAGACGATCTTTAAATCATTATGGATTTCTAAACCACCAAATTCTTTGGCTTCATCTAAAATTAATGAATTAACTCCTATAAAACCATTTTGAAATTGCATATCGCCAAAAGCACCAACCAATGCTAAATTAGCCAAATGCTTTTTATCCATTCCTCTAACGGCTAAATAAGATGTTCCAGAACCACTAATTTCTTTACTTCCTTCAATTCCAAAAAGATGAGGGTTCACATGAAAAACATGTTCTTTAGATCCACCACCATCTGGAATATGATGATCAAAGATTATAACATCAGATCTAAAATTGTTGATATCATCTAAAAAAACACTGCCCATATCACAGAAAACAAATAACTCATATTTCTCGTTTTTCAGCTGATTAATATTCTCATCTTTTAGTCTTGGAAAAACGGACACATGAAATCGACCTCCTTCCTCTTTAACAGCATTAGCTATTATTCCTGCTGCTGATAGTCCATCAGCATCGTTGTGAGATATGATTCTTATAACGTCTCCTTGAGATACATGTTTTTTTAAAACATCACAGGCAAGATCAGCTCTATTTAACAAGGAGTGCTGCTTCTTTTGGATCATATCTCCATCCTTCAGGTAATTTTCCTTCTTTAGAATAATATTTACCTAATCTACGAATTCTAAATTCAATTATGTTTAATCCTCTTTTACTGTGCAAATCCTTAGGATTCTCTTTTATATGGTCCCTAATATTAACAGCCCTTCTAATCAAATTCATTATATCTTCAGGATAATCCCCTGCTTGATTATTTTTTCTTAAAATAGCTGTGATTTTTTCTCCAACAACATTTTTAACACTTGGAACTCCATAAGTATCTCTTAAAATAATTCCTATTTCGCTTGCAGATTTTCCTTCACGATTAAACCTTAAAATCAATTCCTCAATTTCTTCATCTGAATACATTACCCACTCTGGTCTTGCCATGTTTATCCTCCAAATTATGCTATAATCCATTTTAAACAATATTTCGATTTGAAATAAAATATTAAATTCAGTTTAGTCAAATAATGTATTTAGTTACTTAAATAGAGAATATTTGAAGAATATTTAATTAAAATTTCATTCTCTAAGCCATAGAACGCTAAATACATCACAAAAATTAGTCAGAGAAATTATCCTTATACCAATTAATGAATATTTTCAAAGAATTTTTTCTATGGGAAAACTGATTTTTCTCTTTAATAGAAAGTTCAGCGAAAGTTTTACCTTTTTCTTCAATGTAAAATAAAGGATCGAAAGCAAAACCTTTGTTTCCCTTTTCTTGAAATGCTATTTGACCTTTGACATGCCCTAAAAAAGTCTTGGGTTCGGTTTTGGGAGTACAATACCCAATCACCGACCTGAATTCAGCATATCTATCATTAAAACATTTCATTAATTTTAGTATACCTGAATTGCCAAGGGTCTCCTGAACATAAGAAGAGTATGTTCCAGGGAATCCATTCAATGCTCTAATAAACAAACCAGCATCTTCAACAATTACAGGTCTTTTTAACTTTGAAGAAGCATACTTTGCACCAGCCATTGCCACATCCTCCAATGTTCCTTGAGGTTCACAATAACCTAAGTCTATATGCTCAAGTTCAATGTTAAAATTATAAAATATTTCCTTTGCCTCTTCTACTTTATGTCTGTTCCCAGTTATAAACGTTACCATAAAATTAATTTTTAGCTTCAAATTTATATAAACTTTGAAATAAAAAATAAAATGATCAAGCGGTTATAGAACCATCAAAGAATTTAGTTAAATTTAAGAGTAAATCAATTGAAACCCTGTTTAATCTGTTAAAATATTAACTTTAACTAAAAAAAGCCCTAAAAACAAAATATTTAGAGAGGTGGACAAAAGTCTAAATTTTAAAATTAAAAAGCTCTAGAAATGCTTTAATTTAGAAAATAAGAAAATTTTTTCTTAAAAAAAATTAGTTTTGACCACATCTCATTTATTAAAAAAAATCAATAATTCATACAAAAAGCAATCAATCGATATTAACTTAGAACAATTGAAAAATAGGATATTATGAACCCTTACTTAGAAATATTAAGGCCTTTTAATGGATTGATGAGTACCATAGCCCCTATTTTAGTGGGGATTATGGAAAAAAATATGGGTATTCCAATATTAATAGGTATTTTAGCCGTTTTTCTATCTACTGGAGGAGGTAACGTGATTAATGATTTCTATGACTACAGAATAGATTCTATAAATAGACCAGATCGACCCATTCCTTCAGGTAAAATCTCTTTAAAAAATGCCAAAAATTATGGTTTATCCTTGTTCATAACGGCCATTATTTTAGGAATTGTAATCTCCATTATGATAAATAGCTATTTACCTTGTATTTTAGTCATGTTAAACTGTACAATAATGTACTACTATGGTCGTGACCTTAAAAAATTACCTTTAATTGGAAATATAACCGTTGCCTATTTAACTGGATCTTGTTTTATATTTGGAGGTTTAATTCTTGGGAAAATATACATTCCACTGTTTTTATCTTTTTTTGCATTTATGATGACTTTATCAAGAGAGATCATTAAAGACATCGAGGATGTAAAAGGTGATGAATTAGAAAACGCCAATACGTTTCCCATAAAATATGGATTAAAAAGTTCAAGTAGTTTAGCCTCTACATTCATATTAATTCCCACTTTTATCAGTCCCATTCTTTACTTCATCAATATTTTTAACGTCTACTACATCACGATACTCTTAATAGCCATCATACTGTTTGTTGTATCTGCTTACAGAATACTAATCAATCAAGACAAATACACCGCAAGTAAAGTTTCTAAACTAATTAAAACTGGTATGTTTATTACCTTTATTGCTTTTGCAGCTGGTTCCATATAATTAATAGTAGTAATAATAAAATAGTTATTAAGAATACAATTAATACATTATGTGAACGTTACTTTATATTTCAAGTGTTAGGTTACAAACCATCCAAGTGTTAGGTTACAAACCATCTTAAATTTAAAATGTTATTTTTGTTCATATACGAGGTTATTCTTACAGGAAAACTTAAAAAAATAAAACGGACAATAGCTTTTTTTACCATTAAACTTTTATTCATAGGCTTATAATTAATTTTATCATTAGCCCATGGAGAAATGTCTTTATACTTGAAAAATAAGTCAGTTTTAGGATGTTTACAATCCTGTTCCCAAGGTCTTCCCCAAGGAGAACCAATATAATGAACAACTCGTGGATTTAATTGTGCCTCAAGATATTCTTTTTCATTGAAGACTCCATCTTCAATTCTAAAGATTCCCATGAATCTTTTATAGTTCAAAGTAAACATGTGGGTCAAAACATTGTTTTTTGGTTCTAAAATTTTTATATCATCTTTTAAAACATGGTTAAGAATATGTTGATCATAGAGTAAGTCTTTATCCGTTGTGTGCTTAATGAAGTCCATAATTCGATCTTGAATTTTGTCCTTTCTCCATTTTTGGAAGTTAACTAATAAAACTCCACTATTAAAATAAACATCCTCGGAACCCATATCTAAATATTCTTTAAATATTGATTGATTAATATCTATTACACCAGCAACAACATAATCATCAATGTCTTCATTATATAATTGAGCTAAACTACTATCCACAACGATATCTGAATCCGTATATAAAATTTTATCAATATCCTCTGGCAAGATTAAGTCCATGAACAACCTATAAAAGTAAGATAGATTTTTTATAGGTAACCTATCTCTAACGCCATCTAAACTTCTCTCAATTTTATCGGTGCTTAAAAACGTGATTTTTGCTTTTTCATACTTAGTCTCCAATGATTTAACTTTCTCAAGACTATTTTCAGCGATACCGTTGTTCACTATAAAAAAATTTATTTCATTGAAATCGTTTGAACTATTTTCTAATATTGAGGTCATTAGTACCGTCAACTGGAGAGCGTAGTTTTCATCTGATATAAGTAAAACATTCATCATTCCACAACCACAATAAATTTTTTTTATTCCAACCATCCGTTTATATCAGATTTTGAGGTTAAATCCAAGTTTAATGGTGTGACGGTTACTTTATTTTCGACTAATGTGGTATATGTATCTATCTCTGATTTTTCTTCCAAGTTTTGATATGTTCCATCTTTCCATATATACGTTTCAATCTCTAGTTGTTCCACTTCAGGAACATATAATCGTCTACCCAATCGAGTAATTACTATCTCATCATCAACAGGATTTGCTGGAATGTTGATGTTAAAAACATCCACTCCTTCTGGCATTCCTTTATCCAAAACTTTTTTAGCTATTCTATTAACTATTTTTTTAGCAAAGCTAAAATCAACACCATGTCCTTTTTTAGAATAAATATCTATATCTTTTGCCACTTCAATAGAAATACAAAGACTTGGGATTCCATATGCTGAAGCTTCTAATGCGGCTCCAAGTGTCCCTGAAGAGGTGATACGTTCAATACCTAAATTAACTCCTATGTTAATACCTGAAATAAGTAGGTCAGGTTTTTCTCCAAGCAAAGAAAATCCGAGGACAACACAATCGGCTGGAGTTCCAAGAGTAAAAAACCCCCTAGAACCATCATCTAAATCTGTTTTAGATACTATTAAATCTTTAAAATAGGATAAACTATGACCCTTCCCTGATTGTTGTTCAAGAGGTGCAACAATGGTTACCTCTCCTAAATCTTCTACAGCCTCCTTAACGGACAAAATACCACGACTATGGATACTATCATCATTTGTAAGCAAAATTTTTTTATTATTCATTCTCTTTCTCCATTTTTAATAATTCACTATATATACATTACTATTTAAAACTTTTTATAACCCGTCTTGTAGTCAACCACCTAAAAATGTGAATATGTTATATGAGTGTAAAAATGTTGAATTGTTTATACCGTAGGGATATTTTTTGATCGTGTAAAAATTGAACATGGTCTATTTCATTGTTAAAACAGTTAAAATGAAATCAAGGAAATAAATCCTTTAAAATATAATACCTGATGCACTCTCTGTTTTAAGCCTTTAATCTTAGTGACTAAAATCATCAACATCAATTAAAATTATCTAAAGTCAGCTGTTTTCTTTTTTTAAATTTAATTTCCTTATTTGAAACATCATCTAAAGATATTTCACCATATTTTCCCCCTCCTCCAGGAGCTATATGGATTGATTTATCTCTAAATGCTTTAATAGCTATTGAAACCCCATCATCAATCTCATCAATTTTTGAAAGTGGAACCTTAATAAGAACATCTATTTCATTGTTAAACTCCCTTATTAATTTTTTCCAAATGTTTTGAACTGTCTTCGTTGTGACACCCTTATTGTAGGTCATGCCAATAACTTCAGCTAAAGGCATTAAATGAATATAAGGCGGACGATGACTAGGGTGATGTGGTTTATCCCAATCGGCAATTTCAGATATCCTAAAATCAACCCCTTTTTTTATTATTCCACCACAATCACACTTCATCTTATTTTCCTTAGCAAAAAGAGGATCCATCAACTGATAACATTTAGTACAGGCAGTCATGTGATATTTACCTAAATTAGGAATTAAACCATGGTTAGCTTTAATTTCATTATTTTTTATTCCTTTTCTAAGAGATGAGAAAGAAATATCTTCCATTTCGATTTGATTAAATTCTCTACCTAACCTATGTGGCCATGGAGAATGAGCATCTGAATTCGTCAAAAAAGGAATATTTTGAAGTTCTTTTACTCTGTCTGCCATGTTACTATCTGCAGAAAGACCTAACTCTAAAAAATCAGGTTTTCCATGATAACAGTCATACACACTAGCATACGTTTTATACATCCCAGTCCAAGGTGTGAAAGCATGTGCAGGACCAAATAAACATCCATAATCCCTTGCCAAATCTTTAATCTCACATCCATCCATATCAACTCGTGGTCTACCATCGACATCTTTATTTTTAGAGGATAACCTTTCAGATATTTCTCTTGCTATCTCAATATTCGGAATGATAAATAAATGATGAATTCTATTTTTGGCTTCAACTTCAGCTGTTAAAATAAAATCACAACTTTTTTTGGAGTATATCCCATCACCTGAGTAAGTTGTACTTTCTTCAACTATGTTTAGCCAAGATAAATGAAATCCATCACCCGTACCCATTAACTGAAGTCCCTTTAATTTAGCTTGAGGAACTATATTATTTATGACCATGTCCTTAGAACTTGCCATTGAAAAACGGCTATGAATATGTAAATCAGCATTTATTAACATTATCAATTCTCTTTTATTAACGTTATAGATCACTAAACTTTTACTTATTTTTGAACCATTAAATAAGTACAACACCAGAAAGTAGATCTTTAAAGGCAAGTAATTTATTAATATCGTATTACAAGATATTAACTAATATACATTAATAATTAATTATTAAACAAGCCATATCTATAATATAGTATGTTATTAATATAAAATATAGTGTATTAAATAATGTTTGTAGGTAATAAAATTTTTAATAATTAATTATAAATATTAAATTTTTAATTAAAGAAATTATAATTAATATTTTTAAAAATAGAAGTATTTTAATGGTTATTTTAATAATTAATAATGTTTAAATAAGAATTAATTAAAAATAATGTTTTAAAATCAAGTGAATAATTACAAATATTCTTTATTTCATTATACAAAATAGACAAGATTTTGAATAACGTGACAACAACACAAAAAAAATAAAAATAACATGATATTAATTGTACTGTTACCTTTTCACTTAACCTCCATTATAACGTTGTGGATAAAATTAAGAGGATTAAAATGAAGTTTGCACATATAGCCGATAGTCATTTAGGATTTAGACAATATGGTTTGTATCAAAGAGAAGAAGATTTCTACGATGTTTTTAAAAGAAACGTGGACAAAATAATAGAAAAAAATGTTGATTTTGTAATTCACAGTGGTGATCTTTTCAACATGTCAAAACCAAGTCCTAAAACACTTTTAATTTTTCAAGAAGAATTATTAAAACTTAAAGAAGCCAATATAGATGTTTTTGCCGTTGCTGGAAACCATGATACGGTAATGAGAAAAGATGCCCTTCCTCCTCAAGTTCTATCAAAAAATTTAGGTTTAAGACTTATCAGCCCTAAAAACCCATACCATATCCATGAAGACATTTTCATTGGTGGATTTCCTTATCAATCAAAACCATATAAATCCAATTTAGTGGAGGCTTTTAAGCTGTTATCCAGGGAAGCTGAAAAATATGAAAAAAGAATATTGGTTCTCCATCAAGGAATTGATAAGTACATCCCGTTAGCGTTTGAATTAGAAATAGCTGATATTCCTAAAAATTTCAATTACTATGGTTGTGGTCATGTTCATAGTAGAATTATAGACGATTTCGGTAATGGGAAGTTGGCCTATCCTGGCTCAACAGAAATCTGTAGAAAAAATGAAGTTAAAGATTATCAAAAAAATGGAAAAGGTTTTTATATGGTCGATATCTCGAGGGATGTTCCAAAAATTGAAAAAATAAATGTTAAACCAAGAAGAGAATTCATAATTAAAAATATAGCTTATCCTAACCTAAATCAAGATATTTCAAATTTGAAAGAGTGGATTAAAGGTTTAGATGAAAAACCTATTTTACATATTACGGTTGAAGGTGGAAACTTTAATAGATCCAAGGTCCACGAAAAACTAAATGAAGAGCTTGGTGACTTGGTTCTTAGTATGCGGCCAGATTTTAAGCCAGAAAGTCTAATGAAAACTGAAAAAAATGCTGATTTATCTACTTTAAATCCAAAAAAACTTTTAGTTAACTCTCTATCAGAATATGACAACGAAGATATTGACAATCTTGCAATTAGCCTCTTGAATAATTTATCCAAAGATAAGACTGAAGACGCTGAAAGAATCGTGGAAAAATTTTATAACGAGTACTTTGATTAAGTATGATATATAGATCAAAACTTGAGATGAGAATGGAATAATATGATCGTTGAAAAACTTATATTAAAAAACTTCAAATCCTATTTAGATGCAACAATTGATTTTCAACCAGGAACCAATATAATCGTTGGGAAAAATGGTGCAGGAAAATCAAGTATTTTAGAGGCGGTTAGCTTTGCTCTATTTAAAAAGCACTCTGGAGTTTTAAATGATCTAATTAAATTAGATAAAAATAGAGAGTTAGAAAAAAGAAAAAAAATGTCAGTTACTCTTGAATTTAGATCCAATGGAATTTTATATAAGGTCAAAAGAGAAAGAACAAAAACATCCTCAAAAGCCATATTATTTATGGAGGATAAAAATTCTTCAAAGGAATATATCAACTTTGTAAGGTTAGTCTCTGGTGACTTTGAAGTCAATAAAGAAATTCAAGACATACTAAGTATGGATTCTGAGCTTTTTTTAAATGCAATATATATAAAACAAGGAGAAATAGCTAATTTAGTATTAAAAACACCAGCAGAAAGAAAAAAACTAATATCTAAACTTTTAGGTATTGAATCCTTAGAAAAAGCTTGGAAAAATAGCCTACAAATTATACATGAATATGAAAACAAGAAAATAGAAGTTAAAACCATAGTTGACTCAAGTAAACAGATTATTACAAAATTAAAAGATGAAAAAATAACTTACACTGGCTTAAACTCTAAAAAAAAGGAATTGAATCATGAATTAATAGAACTGCAGGAGTTTAATCAAAAAAAAATCTTTGAAAAAGAAAGGATGGACTCTGAAAAATCAGTTTTTGAAACCCTGAATTTAGAGTTAAAAAATGAGAGTGACAGTCTTCAAAAACTAAGAACGGATAAAGAAGTATTTGATAAACAATTAACAGAAATTAATAACGCTGAAGAGGATATGGATAAACTTAAACCAAAAGTAGATAAAGTTCCAATATATGAAGATTTTTTAACAAGCTACAAAGAAATTAAAAACTTAAAAGAAAAACAATCCCTATTAGAAAAACAGCTCAACGATGTTAACGTATATAACGAGGTCTTAAAAAAAGAAGAACCATTGTATAAAGAATATAAAACTTTAGAAAATGATTTAAAACGATTTAACGAAAGGAAAAACAAAATCAACAATAAATTGCAGCTAATGGCCAAAGACCTTGAAACGAAAAAAGATCTTGAAAAAGAGATACTCAAAGATAAAAGAGATATAGATGATTTCTCCGAAAATGTAAACAACAAATTATCAATTGAAGTAAAAGACTTTGAATCTTTAAATAAACTCTTAGAAGGGAATAAAACAAAGATTCAAGAAAAAATCAATACTCTTCAAGAAACAATATCATCCAAAAATCAGGAAATATCAAGTTTAAAAGAGAAGGTTAGAGCTGCAAATGAAGACAAAAAACAGCTTGAAAAGGTTGAAGACGAGTGTCCATTATGTAAATCTGAAATTTCACCTGAAAAAAGAAATCAATTAAATAGTACGTACAGGGACATCATCGCCAACGGTACCAAAAATATCGAGAATATTAATAAAGATATCAAAAAATCTTCATCCCAAAAGGATTTTCTGTTGGATAAACTAAAGGAGATTGAGGACGTTATTAAAGAATCTCAAAACTATAAAAACAAAAAAGAGAATTTAAATAAAAATTTAAATAAAAAAAATAATCTTGAAAAAGGAATCAACGCTGAAAAAAAGGATAAATTAGAGCTTGGAAAAATTTTAACCATGATAAAAGACAAAGAAGAAAGATTAGAAAATATAAACAAATCTAAGGAGAGTTATTTAGAAGCGAAAGGTTCTGTTAAAGCATTAGAAAAACCATTTGTAATCACCAACGATTTAGCTAAGGTTAATAATTCTATCGATAAAGAAGTTGAAAACATTAAAGCCATCATGAAAAAAGACAGTTTTTTATCCTCAGATATAGAAGAAGAAAAATTAAAAGAGAGAATTGATGATTTAAAACAATTAAATAATAGATATAAACAATTAGAAGGCATTTTAACGACCAAAAAAGTTGTCATATCTCAAATAGAAGTAAAAGAAAAAAGTATTGATGAAGTCACGAAGAAAATTAACAAGATAAATTCAGACCTCGAAGTTTCTAAGTTTAATGAGTTTGAGTACAACAAAAATATTAGAACCATTAACTCAAACACCGAAAAGATAAACGAATACCTTGAAAAAATTGGTAAATTAGATGGTGAACTTACCCAAATCACAAAGTCGATTAAAGAGTTAGAAGAAAAAGTTAAGGATGTGGATAAAAATAAACAAGACCTTGAAAATTTAGATGATTTTTTAAAACTTCTTAAAGACATTAGAGAACTATTTAGTAAGGATGGTATTCAAAGGGACTTAAGACTACACT
The DNA here is from genome assembly GCA_031282205.1 of Candidatus Methanovirga aequatorialis. Classification (GTDB taxonomy): domain Archaea; phylum Methanobacteriota; class Methanobacteria; order Methanobacteriales; family Methanobacteriaceae; genus Methanovirga; species Methanovirga aequatorialis. The sequence continues at coordinate 33,898 of JAITEE010000160.1, forward strand.
CAAAACCACTCATTGAAAAACATGCAAAAGAGTACTTTGAGAAGTTTAATTTTAGTTACCATGATCTAAACCTTGATGAAGACTACGACATTACAGTTTTTGGATCCAACGGAAAAACTAAGTTGGACATGGTCAGTGGTGGCGAAAAAATTGGTATTGCGTTATCACTCAGATTTGGAATCACAAAAGCAATATCAAAAGGAAACACCAACACGATATTATTAGACGAGCCAACAATATATTTGGATGATTATAGAAGAGATGAGTTAATTGGAATTATAGGAAACGTAGACATCCCACAAATGATCATCGTTACTCATGATAACGAACTCGAAAATGCTGCCGACAAAGTTATAAAAGTTGAAAAAAATGATCTTGGATCTAAAATAATCAGTGATTAAAAAACAAGACCACAGATCAACCCTGTATTCTCGAAAAGTTTCAAAAAAATGTGATTAAAAAACACAAGCACAGATCAGTCTTTTATTAACCATCGAACACAAACCATCAGAATCACCGTTATAACCATATCCTACCATTTAAACCAATCAATCCCATCGCCATGGAAATATTTATATACAATATATTAAAAATTAAATAAATGACGGAAACTATCATCCGTGATTTAATTGTATAACTTAATATTTATTTTTTATATCTTTAATAATTCAAAGCAATATTCCTCTAAATTAAAACTAAATCATTGAAATAAAGAATATATTCCTTTAAATTAAAATTAAACTGTTTTAAATCAATCCATTTTAAAACTGAACTTTTGAATCAAATGTTTATATATAAACCACACCAAGAAAAAATGGGTGTTATAGAAAATATTAAGTTATTAAAAATAACTCAATGGAGAGTGTTAGTATGGTAGATCATGTAGATAAAGTTGTTAAAGAAATAAGTGAAAAAGATATTAAATTCGTAAGGTTACAGTTTGTAGATATTCATGGTACTCCGAAAAATATCTCTGTTTCTCTTGGAAATAATAAAGAAGAAATAGAAGATTTAATGATAGATGGAATGTTATTTGATGGTTCATCCGTGGATGGATTCGTTGAAATCAATGAAAGTGACCTTGTTCTTAAACCAGACCCAAAAACATTCTCATCCTTGCCATGGAGGCCTGAAGAATTTGGTGTAGGTAGGTTTATATGTGACATTTACACTCCTGAAGGGAAACCATTTGCAGGGGATCCACGTTCTGCTTTAAAAAAATCCTTAAGTAAGGTTAACGACAAAGGATATAAATACCATATTGGACCCGAGCCAGAATTTTTTATTGTTGATCAAGATGAAAACGGTAACTACATCCCTCATGATACAGGTGGATACTTTGATGTTGAGCCAATTGATAAAGGACCAGACTTTAGAAGACAACTGGTCAACGATTTAGAAAAGTTAGGATTTGAACTAGAAGGAAGTCATCATGAAGTTGCTCCAGGGCAAAATGAGATCGCTTTTAAATTTGATAATGCTTTAAAAACAGCTGACGCTGTTATTACTTTTAAACAAGCTATTAAAGCCATTGTTGCTAAAATGTCTCATGAAGAAGGAGAAAAATACATGGCAACATTCATGCCAAAACCGTTCTTTGGAGAAAATGGCAGTGGGATGCACTGCCACCAGAGCTTATTCAAAAATGGTGAAAACATATTTGTCGATGATAACAGTGAAACTGGTCTATCTCAAGAAGCGATGTATTTCATGGGTGGATTACTAAAACATTCAGCTGCTTTATCTGCAATCGTGGCTCCAATTGTAAATTCATACAAAAGATTAGTTCCAGGTTATGAAGCTCCAGTTTACAAGGCATATGGTCTCAAAAATAGGTCTGCTTTAATTAGAATTCCTGCTGCACGTGGACAAGCTACAAGAATTGAATATAGATGTCCTGACCCATCATGTAACCCATATTTAGCTTTTGCTGCAATGTTAGAAGCAGGCTTAGATGGTATCGAAAACAAGATTGATCCTGGTGAACCCACTGAACTTAACATATACAAAATGTCCGATGATGAACTCAAAGAAAAAGGTATTGAACTTATTCCTTCAAGTCTATGGGAAGCGTATCATGCATTTGAAAATGATGATGTCATTAAAGGTGCACTAGGAGATCATATTAGTGAAAAATTCTTAGAACTTAAATACGCCGAATGGGACGAGTACAGAATCAGAGTATTCAACTACGAACAAAATAAGTACATAAATCTTTAAGAACCAAAGGTTCCTATCAATTATTTTATCATGGTTTTTGTGTTGTGGTGATAACGGTAACATTTATCACCCATTAATTTAATTATTTTTATAAAAATTATCTAAATTAAATTCAAATAAATTTACATTAGATATAAACGCTGAACAACATTAAAGAATCAACAATTAAATAAAAAAAATCAGATCACCTAATTAATACTACAAAGGTCAACAATGTTAGACTCAGAACATAAAATGATTGAAATTCTTAGAATTATAAACGAACACGAAAAAATTGTTGGTTCTAAAAAAATAGCTAAAGAGTTACAATACAGAGGATTTAATCTTGGAGAACGAGCCGTTAGATATCACCTTAAAATATTAGATGAAAGAGGATTTACTGAGCGTGTAAGTAATGTAGGAAGAATTATAACTCAATCAGGAAAAAAAGAGTTAAACAAAGGTTTAATTTATGATCAAGTAGATTTCATATTTTCAAAATCAGAAGAAATGATTTATAACTCTTTTTTTGATTTTAAAAATCATGACGGCAACGTCATAACATGTACATCAAATTTTAAACATCAAGAAGGAATATTAAAAACCATAAAAACTGGTTTTCAGGCAGATTTAGCCATTAGTCCCTATGTTAACTGTCAAAAAAAATGGGATGATGGATCAATTAAAATTAACACGATCTGTGCAACAACCATAAATGGTATTCTTTTATCAAATGGGATTATTTCAAGACCACTGTACAGTGGTCTTTTAGAGGTAGAAGATCAGACGCCAAAACAATTTACTCATTTAATCTCCTTTAAAAATACGTCTATAACTCCCCTAGAAGCATTTGCCACCAACAAAATGACCTCTGTAGGCGACGTCCTGGAAACTGGAACGGGAACAATACCAGCAGTTTTTAGTACTCTCCCAATTAACTCAAAAGAAAAAGCGTTAAATATTTTAGAAAAACTAAAAATGGTTGGTATTAATGGAATTTTAAATATTGGTGAAAATAATGAAAACGTTCTAGGTATTCCAGTCACTGAAGGAATGTTTGGAGTGACCATCATTGGAGGATTAACACCACTTTGTTTAGCCTATGAAAAAGGTTACGATCTGACCATAAAATCAGGAGAAGAAATTTTTAAATATAAAGATTTAAGTCCCATGAGTACTTTGAAAAAAAATGTGTTAAAACAAGGAAAATCCAATGTTGGTAATAAAGTGCAGTTCATACTTTCAAAAGCCTGGAATTTATTTGGAAAAGTGGATTTCGATGTTGAAACCTGCGATGGAAATCTAATAACAAACATATCAATTATAAAAAAAGAAGACCTCGATGTGTCAATTGAAACAATGTACAAAACATATAAAAACCTATCAGAATATATCAGCCCATACTACAAAATAGTTGACAACCTTGGAGATTGTAACGAAGTTGGAATAGCCACAATTTGTAGTCTATCCCTCGATGGAATTTTAGTCAAGAACGGAATATTATCAACCCCTAAATATGGTGGTCTTTTAGAAATGGCACCTAATCCCCAATTTATAGAATTAATCGCATATAATGGTTCTTCCCTTGATCCACACGTAATATACATATTTAAAGACCTAACATTAGTTAATACAAATAAAAAAGGATATTGGAAACTGTTATCTTCAATAAAAGAAATTCCCGTAGTTGCAAGAGAAGATACTCATAATCTACTCTCACTTATTAAGGATATTGGAATTCCGATTTACAAAGTAGGCAAACCACGAGAACTGGTTTATAACACAAAAATAAATGCATACAATTTTGCAGTTGTGACTGGAAGTGGATTGAACCCCATCGCAGCCATTAAAGAAAAAGGTATTGACATCAAAGTCAAAGCAGTTGAAAGTTTGGAAAAACTTTCTAACATGGAAAAGTTAACCTAAAACGTTCACTATCAACATTTAAATTCCACTAAATATTATTTACTTCCTTAAAAATATTGGAAACTTATTTATTCCCCATATTAAAGCTTTGACAATTTGTCTGGTTGTGTTTCTCCACTATTAATAACAACTTATAACGTAAAAGTATTGCCTTTATATCTTCTGGATACTCATCCAAACCTACATTGGTTTCACACCAGAGACTTGACAGAGCTCTTCAAAAAATTTTATGAAAAAAATTTTTAAGGAAAAAAACAAAGCCAACGAGATGAAAATATAAAAAAAAGAATCAATAAAACAAACAAATATAGTAGTACTAAAATAGATGACGAGTTATCAACAAGTAACATGGATAGGAAAAGTTAAATTAATATATGAAATTCTCTATAGTGTCATGAAAAATTAATTTTTGCGATAATTTTATATATATTTTTTATGAATAATATAAATAAAAGATTCATGAATTAAGCTGGAATTTCACTAAAACGATACAAATGAAAAAAATTATCAAAGTATTATATTGGAATAATTAAATTTTCACAACAATATTATATTATTTATCAAATATATAAATTGATTATTTGAAATATTAACAACCAGTGTTGGTGTAATGAAATTTAGTAAAACAATATATACATATTAAGTTGATAACCATGTATTAATAGCTTATAAAATATTATCTTAAATTAATCTACCATCCAATAGCCATTATAGTGATAATGGTAATGTTTATCAATTATTAATTTAATTATTTCTTATAAAATTATCTAAAATTAAATTTAAATAGATTATATTGGATATTGATATTTTATAAATTGATAAACTT
>JAITEE010000161.1 GCA_031282205.1 Candidatus Methanovirga aequatorialis
CCACACCTATTTAAAGATTATCAAAACATCCATATACTATTTAGATTGAAATAATGTCGAATGTAAAAATCCACAAAAAATATTAGTCTATCATGTGAATTTTTTACAGTGTCAATTTATCATGATTAAAGTTACTATAAAATTTTAGGTGATTTAGTGAATAGAGCTATTGAGAAAAAATGGCAAGATAAATGGCGAGAAGTGAACTTATTTCAAGCGGACCCAGATAATAGAGAGAAAATATTTGTAACCGTTGCTTATCCTTATCCAAGTGGGGCTATGCACATTGGTCATGGTAGAACATATACGGTTCCTGATGTTTATAGCAGATTTAAACGAATGCAAGGATATAATGTTTTGTTTCCTATGGGTTGGCATGTTACAGGGGCACCAGTCATTGGAATAGCTAAAAGAATTGAAGAAAAAGATCCATGGACTTTAAATTTATATGAGAATGTTCATAAAGTTCCTAAAGATGAGCTTCATAAACTTTCAGACCCAGAATATATTGTTGAATATTTTGGTGGTGAATATCATAATGTGATGGATGATATGGGATACTCTATTGATTGGAGAAGAGAATTTAGAACTACGGATGAAAGTTATAAGAGGTTCATTGAATGGCAACTAAGAAAGTTAAAATCCATGGATTTAGTTAAAAAAGGAGAACACTCTGTTAAATATTGTCCTAAGTGTGATAATCCAGTTGGTGACCACGATCTTTTAGAAGGTGAGGGAGCAACTATCAATGAGTTAACCTTAATTAAATTTGAATTGGACGGTAAATTTCTAATTCCAGCCACATTTAGACCAGAAACTATTTATGGTGTGACTAATCTTTGGTTAAATCCTGATGTTGGATATATTGAACTTGATAACAATGGAGAAGTTTATATAATAAGTGAAGAATCGTATCTTAATCTTTCAAATCAAATCAAGGAATTGAAGGTCATTGGAGAAATTGATCCCAACGATTTAATTGGAAAATTTGTAGTCAACCCAGTTACAGGTGAAAAACACCCTGTTTTACCTGCAAGTTTTGTGGATCCTGAATATGGTAGTGGTTCTGTATTTTCTGTTCCTGGACATGCTCCAGTAGATTATGTTGCCTTACAAGATTTAAGAAGTAATGAAGAGTTATTAGGGAAATACGATCTAAGAGACGTTTTGGATAGCGTTGAGATACGTAATGTTGTGACTATTAAGAAATATGGTGAATTTCCAGCGAAGGATGTTGTTGAAAAGTTCAACGTTAAAAATCAGAATGATCCCAACTTAGAAAACGCCACCAATGAACTTTACAAAGTTGAACATTCAAAGGGAGTTATAAGTGACAACATTCCAGTTTATGGTGGTGAAAAGGTAACCGTTGCTAGAGAAAAGATAAAATATATGATTGTTGACGACAACCTCGGGGTTGTTGCCTACGATTTCTCAGAACATCCTGTGATCTGTAGATGTGGGTCGAAGGCTGTGGTTAAAATATTGGATGATCAATGGTTTTTGAGGTACTCTGAGGAAGATTGGAAGGAAAAAGCAAGAAGATGTTTGCATAATGAAGACGTTATTCCAAACGAATTAAGATCTAACTTTGAGTATTATATTGGTTGGTTGGAGGATTGGGCTTGTTCACGAAGAATTGGTCTTGGAACAAGACTTCCATGGGATAGACAATGGTTAATTGAACCTTTAACAGACTCAACAATTTACATGTCCTACTACACAATAGCCAAATACTTCAAAGATATTCAATTAGATGATCTAGGTGATGATTTCTTTGACTATGTATTTTTGGGAAAAAGTAATGAATCTATGGTCGTTAATTCTAATTCAAACTGTTTTAATGGATTGGTGAATATTGATAAAATAAAGGAGGAATTTAATTATTGGTATCCTCTTGATTGGAGATTATCTGGAAAGGACCTTGTTGGTAATCATCTGACTTTCCATATGTTTCATCATAGTGCAATATTTGAGAGAGACAGTTGGCCTAAGGGTATGGTGGTCTTTGGGATGGGGCTTCTTGAAGGAAGTAAGATGTCTTCTTCTAAGGGAAATGTGATCATATTGTCGGATGCTATAAATGAATATGGTGCAGATGTTGTTAGATTATTTTTAATGGCTTCGGCTGAACCATGGCAAGATTTTGATTGGAGAGAAAAGGAAGTTAAAGGAATTAAAAGGAGATTAGAGTGGTTTTTTGAATTTTCTAATAAGATTAAAGAAATTAAAGGCCGTCCAATTAATTTGAATGATGTTGAAGAGCTTAAATTAGAAAGAGAAATAGATAAATGGATGATTAGTCAACTAAATTTGAGATTAAAGGATGCCACAACGGCACTTGAAGTTTTCCAAACAAGAAAAGCTCTTCAAGATGCAATGTTCCTTCTTAAAAAAGATGTTGATCACTACATACACAGAGTAGAAGATCGTATATCAAAGAAGGATGAACGTGTTATATACGTTCTCTCAACCATCTTTAAGATTTGGATTAAAATACTTACACCTTTTACTCCACATAGCTGTGAAGAACTTTGGGAGGCTCATGGTGGGCTTGGATTTATATCCAATGAAAAATGGCCTACTTACGATGAGAATTTAATCGATGAGAAGGTGGTCAAGTCTGAAGAAATTGTTCAGAATTTGATCAAAGATATTCTACAAATTAAAAATATTATAACTAAAGATCTTGGTAAAATCCATGTTTATCCCTGTGAAAGTTGGAAGTGGGATGTTTATAAAATAGCTTATGAAGTTTCTAAACCAGATATTGGACAGATCATCGGCAGATCTATTGAAGATGATCTATGTGACGATAGAAAAGAACTTTCACTATTCGCTAAAAAAATAGCTAAGGAGATGACAAAAACAAAATATGTTGGAAAGATAGATGAAATAGCTATTTTAAACAATGAAAAAGACTTCATATCTAAGGAAGTAGGTTGTGAGATTGTAGTCCATGAAGATAATTCTTTTGATCCAGAAAATAAATCAAAACAAGCTATTCCTTATAAACCAGCCATTTATATAGAATGATGACAGGTTAATATAAATAGTAGGTTAACGATAATAAATATTATATCTGATTTGTCTCTACTTATCTGAAATAACGTTGTTTTTGTGAGATTATAGTGATAATGGTAATGTTTATCAATTATTAATTTAATTATTTCTTATAAAATTATCTAAAATTAAATTTAAATAGATTATATTGGATATTGATATTTTATAAATTGATAAACTT
>JAITEE010000170.1 GCA_031282205.1 Candidatus Methanovirga aequatorialis
GAAACATTTTTAATCGGAGAATTTGGAAAGTATTTCCATTTTTATGCTAATTCACCCACTCTATCAAAAAATAAACTACTAAAATATATTACTTAAAATATTTTTGTTAAGGACTATAACATTAAAGGTTCCATTTATTACTAAACCAGAACCGTACACATAACTATTTGGATCAAGATCACCATTGTTCTCAAATGTAGTATTTTCTATAGAACCGTTACATCCATCAATGTATATACCAGCACCAGCACCTATTAATCCTTTATCAGAACTATTAATCCCTGTATTATTAAGGATCATAGTATTAACAAAACTAAAAAGACTATTATTGATGTACACACTTCCACCTGTATTGGCAGTATTATTCTCAAGAATACAATCATTAATATTTAATGAACCATTACTAAAGATTGCACCTCCATCTCCAGTACTATCATTGCCTCCAGTTAATATCAGGTTAGTTAAATTTAAACTTGAATTTTCTTCAACATTAAACAGCTTAATTTTTCCTTCACCATCAATTATAACAGTTCCTGGATCAGTTGCATGAACACGCTTATTTCCAGTTATATTAATGTTTGTATTACCCTCTCCAGTATAAGTACCAGGCAACAATAAGACATCATCACTAACTTTCAATGCATCAGATATTGTCCCATTGGTAGGACTTATAACAACTTCGTTAGAGAACTGAATTGATGGAATAAACCAAATATTAGGATTAAATTCGTTAAAAGTTGCACCATGAACTGTACCAACCATTAAAAACAATGCGAATATTACTATCAATTTATTCTTATTCAAAAACATAGTTCAACCTCCTTTAATTTGACATTATGATGGAAATATGATTTAATTTTCTCTAAAAAAGAAATAATAGTTTTAGGAAACTATTTTAAAGTTAATAATTTAACAGCAGTATATAAGTCGAATTAATGAGATAATAATTCCATATGCGATCGCAACCATAAAATATCCCACCCAAGTAATTTTACCCTCCATTTTTCTTTTATTCTCCTTTGAAAATAGGTATATCTCCTTTGAGAATACCATTATAAATATCATGATGAATAAAAGATTAAATTGGAAGTAGTCTATTACTAAACTAATACTATCCATACTTTTTCCAGAAAATTCTTCCAAACTAATAAAAAATACAAAAAGAAATGTTGTTATGATTAAACCTGCTAAAATTTCTTTAACATAAAAAAAATGAAACTTTAAAATTTGAATAGATTGTAATAAAAGTTTATCATTCCTCATTTTATCACTTTTTTTCTCGCATTGAGTGGAGAGGTGGTCAAAACTAATTTTTTAGGAAAAAATTTCCTTATTTTCTAAATTAAAGCATTTTTAGAGCTTTTTAATTTTAAAATTTAGGCTTTTGTCCACCTCTCGAGCGTGTAAAAAAAATGTGGAGCTTTTCATGAAAATCAGCATTTTACTTATAAAGAAATGTGAAAAATTGAAAAAACTCCACAAAATATTACAGTACCCTCGCATTTTATAAATTCATTCTATTAAAATGGACCTGGAATCTGTTTACATGCTGCATAACATCCAGCACCAGCTGAAACACAAGCAATTGCTATAAATGCTACACATACCAAACCTCCAATACCTAATATTGCACAAAGTTCTACCTCACCAATTGCTCCAGCACAAAAACTAGATGCAACACCACACGCCCAGCCACAAAAACCATCAGACAACTTAAGAGATTTAGGTGGATTTAATAGTTTTTTATTCGTATTTGAAACATGCGGATTTTTATCAGCTAAGAAACTACCATAAACAGCGTTCATGAGATCATCTGAAGTCTTATTACGTAGAACTAAATTCACTGCTAAAAACATGACTTGTTGTTATCACCTACTATTCAAAAACATTTTTAACCCCATTTATTCCTAAGGGAACATCACAAGGAATGTTGCCAATAAAATATTTATCATCCCCAACTTAACGAAAACTTTCAGAGTGTTATTATCTCCAAAATTTTTTATATTATAAATTATAAAAAACAATAAGACAACAAAAACTTGTGCAAAAGCATAAATATATGAGGATGAATAAAAAACATAAACATTAATTAACATCTTCGATAGCAAAAAAATAACCATTAATATCAAAGAAAAATTTGCCCACTTTTGTAAATTTTTATTAATATATTTTTTTTTATGATCTTTCACAGTAGCCCTATATTCACGCCAGTCAGACATACAATCACCTTCACAAAAATTGAACTACAACTACCTAAAGGGGGTCATCATAGATTTATGTTTATCCATTACACTAAGAAAATCAACAATTCATTTTGTTACCAAGGTCCTGGAATATTACTACATGCATCTGGACACGCTCCTTGAGAAAGTGCATAACACCCAATAGCAAGGATAAGTGCACATGCAACACCTCCGACACCTAGAATTGCACACATTTCTATCTCACTCATTGCTGCAGTACACACCAATCCAAGTAAATTACAAGCATGATTACAGAAACCAGGAGATAAACATGGTTTTATCTGTGGATTAACTACCTTTTTATTTGTATTTTGAATATGAGGATTTTTATCAGCTAAAAAATTACTAATAGCAACATTCGCAACATCTCCTGTAGTTTTATTACGGAATATTAAATTTGTTGATAAGAATAGGACTTGTTCATTTTCACTTACATCCTGTAGTTGAGTTACTTTAACAATATTATTTTCATCAACTGAAACATTAAAATAATCACTATTAATAGGTTTAATATCAAACCCTACTACTTCAATATCTGATAAGGTAGAATTACTCTCAGCATTCTTTTGAATATTATCATTAAGAGTTTTTAATAAATCTTTATTATTAGTAGCACTGAAATCATATATTGAAACATAATTGTCACACGGATTACTATCATAGCAATCTACTATAGCTCCAGTTTTACTAGAGCTAACAATTTCAATATTAACCATAGAATCTACTAAAACTTCTCCATTACAACTCAATTGAGTATTATTCATACTTTGCATATTAAATGCATAACTACTGCTAACTATTGAAGTTAATAGTAGTGCAACTATAAATAAACCTTTTATTTCTTTCTTCATAAAATAATCAACCTCCACAGGTTTTACAAACAAGCATTGACAAAATTACCTTATTAAACACAACGATCAACAATAAAATAAAAGACAACGCCACTATATTACTTTTTAATTTATCTTCTTTAAATAATTTATTAGATACCCTGTATACCAAATAGAAAATTAGTCCTAAGATTAATAGAACTAAAAATCCTGATAAATGGTACTCAAACTTTCTCACATTTAAAACCTTCTCAACCATTGAGACTACGTAATTAATAAATATTGGTAACAGTGCACCAATTCCAATTAATTTAAGTAGTTGATCCAAGTTAGTGTCCAATATCTTCGTATCTTTTAAGGACACACTGGACACCCACCAATATAAGAACCTAAATACACAATTCCCATCAACACAAAATACAACACAACGAGAATCTTGCTCTTAATCTTCTCCTTAATCATACTTATCCTCAATCCATCTTGCAAGTTTATCATATCCCCCTTCTTCCAACTTCTCCACCGTCTTCTCTCTTCCACTTATTCTCAACATGACCTTAGCCACACTTTTAACAAGCATACACTTCATTTTAACAAAAAAAATTTTCAAAAAATCCACTTCTCCTCCCCAAAATATATAGTTACATACCCCCAATTATAAGTTAGTAAACAACCCATATATAAACGTGTCGATTTTATTCCACGATCAAAAACCTATTAAAACGCAATAATTTAAATAAAAACCAACAAAAAACACCCAAAATTAATCATTTGCTCTCTCTCTCTCTCTCTCTCTCTCTGGAACATATAACTATTTAAACAAAAAAATAAAAGAATTTAGATAGTATCCAATAACATTCTCAAAAAGCAAATGTACAAATAAAAATAAAAAAATTTTTTTTCTAACTTAAAATAAATTTTAATTAAAGAGGATTTCTATTAACTCCATTTTATACCATCTCAACGGAAAATAAGAAAAATTAAGTTTGGTAGCATTGAATTCGTTTATTTAACATTTATATGCATTGTTGGGTCTGTTGTTACTAAATGTACAGATATCTATGTTTTTCATTTCTTTATTTGTGGCTACAGCACCATCGTTACTTGCAGTGTTGCCTGTGAGTCTTGTTGATCCAATACTAGTACTCCATGGTTCAAAGTTATTTATAACTCCACCTAAACCACTAGCTTTACAAGATATGAAACTGGAGCCTGCTATGGTTAATATGATTGAGTATGAGTCAATAGCTCCTCCAATTGTTTTGCTTTTGTTGAAGTTACAGTTTTCTACTGTTAAAATACTTCCCCAATTTTCTATTGCACCACTATTGGTTGCAATTTCATTATTTGTAAAGTTACAGTTAGATAACCTAACAGTACTCAAATAATTATTTACATCTGCACCATTGAATGTAATACCCATTATTAAAAATAGAGTCTAATACCTGATAGAATGTTAATAGCTCCATATAGCTACATCACCATCAGTAACTTTATTTGTATCAAAGTGTGATCCTTGAACATCCAATTAACCATTGTTATTTATGGCTCCTATCATCACGACCATTTACAAAACTATGGGCATGAAAGTTAGGTTTGCAAGTTTTGAATGTTATAAAATATTTTTAATTTTTAAAAATAACCATTTAATATTAGTTTATTTTATTAAATAAAATATTTTTTATAAATATTTTATTAAAATAGCTATTTTAACTTATAAAATCTTAAATAGAAAAAATTGATCTCTTGCAAACTTTAGTTAAAATCCTGTAACTTCATTTTTATTAATATCAATGAAATTCAATATTTATTAAAATCATTTTATAGTACTCGACATTTGATTTGAAAATGATGATAATTTTTAAGCTTATTTAAAATCTTTTAAATTATATTTAATTAAATAAAAACTAATAAAATAATAAACTTTAACGCTTATGCACCTAACTTGTACAATTTCATTAAAATTATGTTTTTAATTAAAACGCTTGTTTATTAAACTAATGACAATGATAGTGTTAATTATAATATAGCCATTAAACCAATTAAATTGATTTATAAGATTTGCACTATATTAATAGTATGAACAATGTTTATTTATAAAGTTCAGAAGATATAAAGTTCACAAAAGGAGAATAGATTTTTTTAAATTGGCTTTTGCCATGATGCAAAATTTTCTAAACGAACAAGGACAACAAAAGATTTAACGTTTTAATAAAAATAACTACTAGATGGTCTCTGTATTTATAAAAAATATTTAAGGTATTAACGATATACAGTTAACAAACTATACATCTAATTACCGATGACATTTTAAAAGCCATTTAAGGAGTATGAACTTTGACTTTAATTGAAGATGCTAAAAAAGGTTCTCTTGATAAAGAGTATGAAAAAATCGCTACAATGGAAAATATGGATTTTAACAAATTCATTAAAAATATAGCTAATGGAAAAATTGTGGTTCCTAAAAATGTTAATAGAAACACCAAATTATGTCCTATTGGAGATGGACTTTCAACTAAAATAAATGCTAACATTGGATCATCCTCGAAAATGGAGGATATGAAAATTGAAATTGAAAAAGCAAAAATAGCCATCAAATATGGTGCTGACTCTTTAATGGATTTAAGTACAGGTCCAAAACTTAAAGAGTTTAGAAAGGAAATCATGAAGGTAGTCGATGTTCCAGTAGGCACCGTGCCAATCTATGAAGCAGCAGTAAATGCAAAAAACAGACATGGTTCCATAGTGGATATGAGTGAAGACGACATATTCAATGCAATTATTAATCAAGCAAAGGAAGGTGTTGATTTCATGACTCTGCATTGTGGAATAAATAAAGATCTTATCAACAAACTTAAAACCTCCAAAAGATTAATGGGAATTGTAAGTCGAGGAGGGACATTTTTAAGTTCATGGATTATTCATAACGAGGAAGAAAATCCACTATTTAAAGACTATGGTTACTTGTTGGAGTTGGCTTATGAATACGATGTAACCCTTAGTTTAGGGGATGGTTTAAGGCCAGGCTGTATTAAAGATGCAACCGATATTCCTCAAATTCAAGAACTTATCAATTTAGGAACCTTGGTCAAGGAAGCTCAAGATAGTAATGTTCAAGTAATGGTTGAAGGACCAGGACATGTTCCACTTAACCAAATTGTTTCAAACATGCAAATTCAGAAAACTATCTGCAATGGAGCACCTTTCTATGTTTTAGGGCCTATTGTTACAGATTTAGCAATGGGGTATGATCACATTACTTCAGCCATTGGTGGTGCAATAGCCGCCTATTCTGGTGCAGATTTCTTATGTTATGTTACTCCAGCCGAACATTTATCACTCCCCTCTTTAGATGATGTTAAAGAAGGTGTTATAGCTTCTAAAATAGCTGCACAATCGGCAGATACCGCATTAGGACTAAATTCAGCATGGGAAAAAGAGATGGCCATGGATTTAGCAAGGAAAAATTTTGATTGGGATAGGCAATTTGAATTAACCTTTGACTCCGACAAGGCTAAAAAGTATAGAGAGAAAACTCCTGTCGAAGAAGATGACATGTGTTCGATGTGTGGAGAGTACTGTGCATTAAAAATAGGTAGACCCTTAAACCTTTAAAAGAAGATTTCTTAGTGATGAACATGTTTGAGAGAATGAAAGAAGATATAACAATGATCGGATTAAGAGACCCTGCAGCTAAAAGTACAGTAGAAATAATATTATGTTATTCTGGTCTACATGCTATTTGGTTACATTTAATAGCCCATAAATTATGGAACAACAACCATCGTCTTTCAGCAAGATATTTATCACAAATAAATCGTTTTATAACAGGGGTTGAAATCCATCCAGGAGTTAAAATAGGGCGAAGGGTCTTCATCGATCATGGAATGGGAGTTGTAATAGGTGAAACAGGCGTTATTGGTGATGATGTAATAATCTATCAAGGAGTCGTTCTTGGTGGTACAAGTTTAGCTAAAGAGAAAAGGCATCCAACCGTTGGAAGTGGAGTTGTAATTGGTGCAGGAGCCATTGTAATTGGTAATTTAACCTTAGGAAATGGGTCTAAAATTGGTGCAGGTGCAGTTGTTTTAGAAGACGTTCCTCCAGGAACCACTGCCGTTGGTGTTCCAAGTAGAGTGGTTCATGAAGATAGAAAATGTGCTTTAGATCAAGAACATCAAAATCTTCCAGATCCTATTAAAGAATCCATTAATGATATTCTCTGTGAAATCGAAGATTTAAAAGAAGAAATAGCTATTTTAAAAAATAACAGATGAAATAGCTATTAAAAATAAGAATTATGCTGAGTCGTGGTCAAAAGTCGTTTCACTAAGATTTTGAATTTGTTTATTTTAAATTTAACCATTTTAATCACATTAAAATTTAATTTAAAGTTTTATTATAGCTATATTTTTATAATTAAGATAAATTAATGGATTAAATAAAATTTAAATGGTAAGTATTGGAATTAAATTTAGCAAAATCTTTAAAAATTTGATTTTTGGCCACGACTCTCTTTTAAAAAAAAAAAGATATAAAGTACTATCTTCAAATATAACGATATTCAATTATCTAATAAAAACTTTAAATATGGGGAGGGTTCATAAATGACTAACAGCTTAATTGAAGAGTTACCAAAGATTATTAAAAGAGGTGAATATACACGGTCATGTGAGGAGAAAAAAAATGAAAAAGCTGCCAATTGGAATACAAACATTTAGTGAAATAAGAGAAGAAGGATATTTATATGTCGATAAAACAAAATACATACATGAACTAATTAAAGAAGGAAAAATATACTTCCTATCAAGACCAAGACGATTCGGAAAATCCCTACTATTAAGTACAATCGAAGAACTATTCAAAGGAAATAAAGAATTATTTAATGAACTTTACATTTATGATAAGTGGGATTGGAGTAAAAAATATCCTATCATACATTTGGATCTATCAAAACCGTTTAGTGAGGATAATGAAAGTTTTAAAGAATCTTTAAGTCTTCATATTGATTTAATAGCTGAAACATTTTCAATAAAACTTAATGCAACATTTCCTAATGATAAACTGACAGAGTTAATATATAAAGTTCATAAAGAACATGATGAAAAGGTTGTGGTTTTAGTCGATGAATATGATTTACCAATACTTGATAGTTTAAACAATCAAAAGGTTTTAGAGGCCAATGAAAAAGTATTAGAAAGCTTTTATAGAGTGTTGAAAACCAACGATAGATACATCAAATTCATCTTCATCACAGGCATATCAAAATTCGCTCACGTTTCAGTCTTCTCAACACTAAACAACACAGACGACATAACACTAATAGATGAATACAACTCAATCTGCGGATACAC
>JAITEE010000055.1 GCA_031282205.1 Candidatus Methanovirga aequatorialis
ACGTGTCTAAATCTATTGTTACAAGTAAACCTAAAACAGGTAAAACTGTAGGGATAGATTTAGGTTTGAAAAACAGTATTAATTGTTCAACTGGATTCAAATCAGGTAAAATATTGATGGGGAAACTTGATAATAAAATCAAGAGATTGAATCATCTTGGAAATGTCCTGAATGTAACACAACTCTTGATCGAGATACTAACGCTGCCGTCAATATTCGAACTGTAGGGACTACAGGGATTGCCTTTAGTAAAACTAACATAA
This sequence comes from Candidatus Methanovirga aequatorialis, assembly GCA_031282205.1. Lineage (GTDB taxonomy): Archaea > Methanobacteriota > Methanobacteria > Methanobacteriales > Methanobacteriaceae > Methanovirga > Methanovirga aequatorialis. Next base: position 264 of record JAITEE010000055.1, read on the forward strand.
GTTAGTGGATTAGGAATCTACGACCTCCTTAGGTCGTAGTAGTTCAATTTGATATATAAGTGGATATAGTTACCAATAGCTTATTTCAAAAAGAAATGCAACTGGAGATTTTTTTGAGGATGAAAGATCCCAAGACTTTCCAACGAGCTCTTTTGCTTCTTCATGTGTTTTTGGTTTAAAGTATTGGATTTTTAATGTGTCTAATATATCCTCTGTAATCTCACCCATTGGTATTTGACCAACGATTGGCTCTCCTTCTGTACCTCTATGACTTATTATCATTATTAACGGTAGGGAGTAGAGTTGAGTTAGGGAACTTAATCCATTAACAGAATTTCCAATACCTGAATTCTGCATTAAAATAGCCACTCTTTTTTTACCAAGAAACGCACCAGCACACACTCCAATTCCTTCTTCTTCTCTTGTAACAGGTACGTGTTGAATTTCTTCATCTTCTTCAATCAATTCAATCAGTTTTGCAAGGTTGATACAAGGCAATGAAACTATAAAATTGATTCTTGAATTTTTTAATCCTTGATAAATTGATTCACTACTACCCAACATGGTATCTAAAATGGTGATATATCTAAAGTTATTTATATCTGTCTTCGATCGACTGCTTTTAAAACAAAATTAAAAACATATTCATTTTTCAATGAAATCATTGATATCAATATCTAAACCGTCACAAATTTTACTTAATCTTTTATATAAACTTTTATCTATGTTAAGCCCTTTTTTTCTAAAATCATCTATTTTCATTCTTTCAATATCTCCAGGAACTATTGTTTTGGGCTCACTTGTTCTAAGTTCACTAATAAATTTTTCAGTTTCTTTTTTAAATTCATCGATACCAACAAACTTATTGGGGTCAATAGCTACAAATAAATCCCCTTTATTGCAATTTTTAGTGCAGGTTGCCGTGCCTGTAACATGTTTTCCATAGGCTGCACCCACCAAGGGACCAGTTAAAATTTCTATTATAAAGGCCAAAGAGTATCCTTTATGTTGACCGAAAGGTAAAATTGAACCTTTTAATGCCTTATCTGGATCCGTTGTAGGATTACCATCTCCGTCCAATGCAAGACCCTCAGGAATTTTTTCTCCCTTCCTTGAAGATTCTAATAACTTCCCTCTTGCAGTTGCAGAGGTTGCCATATCCACGGCGATATACTTATCTCCAGGAATTCCAATGGCTATAGGATTTGTTCCAATTATCGGCTCTTTTCCTCCAAGTGGGGCTATTGCAGGTTCTGTATTAGCTATTACAAACCCAATTATCCCTTTTTTAATAGCTAAATCTGAATAAAATCCTGTAACTCCAAAATGATTGGAGTTATTGGTTCCAACAGCAGCTATTCCAATTTTTTTAGCTTTTTCAATGGCCATATTCATGGATTTATAAGCGACAACTTGACCAAAGTTGTTATTCCCGTTTATCAAAGCGATAGCTTCAGTTTCCTTCTCTATTATTATTTCACCATTGGGATCAATGTTGCCTGACTCAATACCAGTTATATAGTTATGGAATCTTCCAAGTCCATGGGAAGTAAATCCTTTTAAATCGGCATTAAGGGTTGCTTCAGCTACAATTTCAGCATTTTCTTCATTTACTCCTAACTTCTCCAACATCTCTAATAGAAGTTTTTTTTCATTTTCAGCGTTTATTTTCATTAACACACAAACCTCAACATTTTTTTTTATCGTAAGTACCATTAATTATGATGAATATTATTAATTATACTGGAATAAAGAATATTTGTGATTATTCACTTGATTTTAGAATATCATTTTTTTAATTAATTTTTATTTAAATCTTATTAATTATTAAAATACTTTTATTTTTAAAAATATTAATTATTATTTCTTTAATTAAAAATTTAATAGTTATACTAAGTTATTAAAAATTTCATTATTTGCAAACATTATTTAATACACTATAATAACCACTATAGCTCTAAATATCAAGAATTGATACTATATTTTTAAATAAAATATAAATTTTTACTAAACGTTATTAATACTCTTTTTTACAAAAATTAGGTTTTGGATACATCTACATTGTAACGTGTTCATAGTCATTGAACTTATTTTTAACTTGAACTATAACTTGTTATAATTAGAAAAAATACTATTTTTAGGAGGGTTCTCAATTTATATAGCTTCTTTATGATATTTATATCTTCAAATCATTAAAGCCAAGTTAACTATAAAAACTTAGTTAAATTGTTCTTAGCCCAGTTAACACCAGCATTAAAAAGCTCAACATTTTTATCTACAACCTTAGGTTTAGATTTAAATGTTTCTTTTATGCCTTTGTAAAATGATTCTTTTGAGATCGAACCATTGGTTTGATTTCCATACTCCCATAAAACACCAAGCATAATAGTGTTAATAGCCTTTAAACCGTTATATTCTATTGCAATATCATATAATGGAACTGAGATAGTTTTTTTGGACAGATTAGAATAATTAACTCCTGAATCATGAAAAATTACACCATTTTCTTTTACTTCATCTGCGAACTTCTTTAGGGCAGGTTTATTTAAAGCCACTAAAATATCTGGATCTTCAACCACTGGTGAACCAATTGTATCACCTGCGATTACAACAGAACAGTTTGCAGTTCCACCTCTTTGTTCTGGACCATATACAGGATACCAGGACACATGCTTTTTATCGGCACATGCAGCTTGAGCAAGTATTAGTCCTCCACTTAAAACACCTTGACCTCCAAAACCTGCTATTTTAACATTTAATTGAGTATACTCAGGATTTTTCTCGATTTCATCGTTATAATCTCGATTAACATTAAATATCCTATCTAAAGCTTCAATTGAAAAATCACTTTCACTTCTTACGATAGGTTCAACTTCCATAGATCTATCTCTAAACCTTTTTAATGGAAACTCCTGCTCCATGTTGTTAGTTATAAACTTTTCAATATCTTCAACAGACATTTTAAGATTAGTAGGGCATGGAGATAAAATTTCAACAAAAGTATATCCTTTGCCTTCTTTTTGAACCTTCAACGCCTTTTTAATGGCTATTTTTGCTTTTTTAATACCTCTTGGATTAGCAAGAGAAACTCTTTCAATGAAAACTGGTGCTTCAAGAGTGTTAAGAAGTTCACATATATGTATAGGATAACCAGAATAAAGAGGATCTCTACCATCCTGTGAGGTTATGGTTTTTTCTCCAACAAGGGTTGTAGGTGCCATTTGTCCTCCAGTCATTCCATAAACCGTGTTGTTAACAAAAAAAACAGCTATCTTTTCTCCACGATTTGCTGCTTGAATTGTTTCATTTAGACCAATGGATGCCAAATCACCATCACCTTGATAGGATATGACGATAGAATTTGGCTCTGTTCGAGAAATAGCTGTCCCAACAGCAGGAGCTCTTCCATGAGCAGTTTGAATGTTACCACAATTGAAGTAATAATATGCAAAAACTGCACAACCAACTGGAGAAATCATCACAGATCTTTCTTGAATATCTAATTCATCCATAACCTCTCCAATTAATTTATGAAGAACACCATGACCACAACCTGCACAGTAATGAGTGGTTTTAGGAGCACTGATTCCTTTTCTTAAAAAAACGTTATTAATTGAATCAGGTTTTTTAATAACTTTAAAATCTAAATCTACATTTATGATCTTATCAGCTCCTCAATCAAAGATACCTGTAAATCTAATCTTCGTTGACATCACCTTCTCCAAATCCAGTGAAGGTGTTTGAATCTACAATATCTTCTCCACTATCCAAAAATTTCTTATTTTCTAAGGAACATCTCCAGAATAGTTAGCTATTTCATGAATCTTTTCTAAAATCTCTGAAACTTTAATTAAATTTCCACCCATCCTATTAACCAAATGAACGTCGTTAGAAAAGGTGGATAGTTTAATGTCCTCTAACATCTGACCATTACTCATTTCCACAGAAATAAACTCAACACCATTCTTTGAAAGTTCCAAAAGTTTATCCTTAGGAAATGGAAAAAGAGTTTTAAGACGTAACATCCCAACCTCAATACCTTCTTTTCGTGCAATGTCTATGGCCGTTCTTGATAATCTACTACTAATTCCATAAGAAACCAAAATGTATTTTGCATCAGCTATTTTATACTCCTCATAATCAACTTCATTGGATTCAATTTTTGCGTACTTCTCCTGAAGTTTAAAATTAAAATCTTCAAGTAGATCAAAATCAAGGAATATCGAGGTTACCAAATTGTTCATAGTTTCTTTATTTCCTCTAACAGCCCAACTATCATCTATCTTTGCCTCAATCGCCTTCTTTGGAAAAGTTAAAGGTTCTGCCATCTGTCCAATAACCGCATCCGTTAAAACGATCACGGGTGTCCTATATTTATTCGAGAGTTCAAATCCTTTAATTGTCATATCACACATTTCTTGAACACCGTTAGGTGCAAGAACAATTGTTTTATAATTTCCATGCCCACCACCCTTGACAACTTGATTATAATCTCCCTGTTCAGGTCCTATGTTACCAAGACCAGGACCTGCCCTCATAACATCAACAATTACAGCTGGAAGTTCAGCCCCAGCTAAAAATGTAATTCCTTCCTGTTTTAAACTAATTCCTGGACCAGAAGAAGCACTCATAACTCTACGTCCTGTGGCGGCTCCACCATAAACCATGTTAATAGCTGACTCCTCACTTTCCGCTTGAATAAATTTTCTTCCAACGATAGGAAAATATTTTGATGCCTCATGAAGAATCTCGCTTGCAGGTGTTATTGGATAACCAAAAAAACAATCACATCCAGCATATAAAGCACCTATAATCACTGCTGTATTTCCTTTTATCAATTGACTAACCATTCACTGTCTCCAAGTTATTATATTCATAAACTTCGATTCATTAAAAACATAACAACGTGTCCATTCAACCAGTTAATATTTATTCGATCGATTAAATATAGTTTATTAATTCATGTTACAAAATATTTCACATGTTTAACAAAGCTTATTTATTCATTTACTGCTTATATTAAAACTTAAAATCAAGTATTTTAATTTAAACTCCAATATAAAAATGTATTTTTAGAAAATAAGATATTTACAACCTTAAAACATGGCAGAAAATGTTAGAACATGGTTCTATTTTTGCTCAAAATCTAACACCATACACTAAAATGTCTAAATATTCTTCTCCATGGTTTAATTCCCTGACATCTTCTCTTAAAAAGTCTATTTCTCCTTTGTCTTGATATAAAATAAGTTTTTAGATCGTCGTAAAAAGTCATCCAATCATAAATTCCATTAAAATTAATTTTCATGGTTTAATATTAATTTAAAGCTTATTTTAATCTCTGTACTTTATAGTATATAAAATTTTGTTTCATTTATGGAATAATCATTTATAAATACTTGTTTCACTAATGAAACAAAATTAAATATGAATAAATCAAAAAATTAACAGATTCCAAACATAATATCCAAACATAATAAAATAAATTTTATAAATAAATTTGCTAAATTATCTTCGATAACAAACGTAAGATCTTCAATTTTCCTAAATTGTCTTTGGCGATAATCAAAAATTTATTCGTGAAGTGAATTTAAGAGAATCTTTGATTCTATGTTTTTAACTTAAGCAAATTAAGTTTTGATTCAAAGGATTCCAATGAATGAAAAATTATTTTGATTAAACTTTTTTTTTAAAAGTTTCGATTTAAACCAAAAACCCTTCGTGTTTTTATAAATTAATGATACAATGAACCTTAAACATTGTAAATAAGATATCAAACACTGCCATTTTTTTTAAAAAATCTAGGATCCTAAATTATATATTGGAGTTTCTATAAATTTAACATTTCAAAGTGTTTATCAACTATTAATTTAATTATTCTTCATGAAAATTCTTTAAATTAAATTTAAATAGATTATATTGAATGTTAATATTTTATAAGTTGATAAACTAGGTTTAAAAATGATAAAAATTGTTGCTGGTCTTGGTAAAAATAAAAACATCCTAAAAGCCGTTGAAAAAATTGGTAACATTAAAGATTTAGAAGTGGCCACCGCTAAATCGGGAAAACAATTGTTTAAATTTCTTATATCTGATGAGGTTGATGGTGTTGTGAGAGGTTCACTTCCATCATCTTCAATAATGAAAACAATGAGAAGACACTACAATAAACCAATAAATAGAGCAACATATATTAAAGAAAAGAGAAACAATGAACATTATGAGTTTTTATTGGCTCCTGTTGGAATTGATGAAGCCAGTTCTCTTGATGAGAAAGTAAACTTAGCCATTCAATCATCGAAATTTCTGAAGACCATTGATCTAAAACCTAAAATAGCTATTTTATCCTCTGCAAGGAAAGATGACTTTGGACGAGGTGATTTTATTAATAAATCACTACAAGATGGTGAAAAACTTTACAATGAGCTTAAAAATAGTAGTTTTAATGGATTAGATGATGTAGAAGTAAAAAACTATTACATCCTTTTAGAAAAAGCAATAAAAGAAAAAAACAACTTGATATTATGTCCAAATGGGGTTATTGGGAATATAATATTCAGATCATTGGTTCTACTCAATTCTTGGAATAGTTATGGTGCCGTTACATTAGGGATTGATGATATTTTTATTGATACAAGTAGAGACCAAAGTGTTGAAGGTTATTTAAGATCTTTAAAGCTGGCCTATCAAATAGCTAAATCAAAAAAAATAGTCAACCAAACAAAATCAGATCGTATGTAACGTTGATGTTGTAGATGACATATATTTACTATTAAGAACAAAATTAAAATAAATTATTTATAACAAAAAAATATATTAAATATTTAATTACATTTACCAACCAAGATATAAGAACATAGGAATTTTAATATGGCATTAGTAGCTGGAAATCACTTTCAATTTATTTTAGAAGTGGGGATTTTAATATTTTCAATTGTATTCTTTACATTAAACATAGCACCTATTTCATTAAGTATGGTGACCTTACTTTCATTGATTTTATCCGTTGGATTTGCTTCAATATTTGGGATAGACTTAATTATATTAATTTTAACAGGTGGACTTGGGCAGAATGAATTTATACATCCTTTTGGATCCATTGCACTACTTGCAGTTATAACTGGCTTCGCATCTTTAAAAGTAATGGAAAAGTCGGGAGTTAAAGTACAAAAGTTAAGAACCTTTTTTATAGGAATTACAATTCTCATAACTATAAGTGGAGCTTTAATGCACAGAACATTTTTAATAATGTGGGTAGTAGGTTTATATTTTGGATTTTTAATAATCTCTAAATCATTCAGAGAAAAATCATTAATATCAATCAAACAAATTGTCATGTTTTTAGGAGCTGGAATTTGTGGTTTCATAGCCCTAGAGGTTATCTCTGAGATATTACACATGGAAATTTTCTCTCCACTACTTAGATTAAGTAGACTTAGAGAAAATTCAATAGATTCTATAAAGATGGTTTTAGATAACACCTACCTAATTGGTCACAACCCAGAATCCACATACTGGAAATCGGCTGGTTTGGGATTTGCTGATGGTTATATTTCATTACCTTTTTCTTTAATTCTAATGTTTGGTCTTCCATTCCCTTTATTTTTCGGCGTTTTAGTCACAAAAAAAGATCAAATTGATTATTTCCTTCCAGGGATCATGGGTTACGCCTATGATTTTGGTTATCTTGGTTTAGTGGTTTTAATGGCTTTTACAATTGTTACTTTATTGGTTGGGTTAAAGCTATTGACCATCTATCGTAGAAAAAGGGAAAAAAATAATAAAACATATTTAGGCAGAGAAGTTCTATTAATTGGTTCTTTAACGGCTTTTATAGCCCAAGCATTAATAGGCTTGTTTGTCTCTAACAGGTCGATTAATGGTATTGCATTGACTACATTCATCTTCCTTGCATCCATGGTTTTAGCTCATGCAGTATCCTTAAAACGTGAATGAATCATGAATACAGTTTTAAAAGTGGTTTTAATGGTGTCATCGTGTTGAATCTAGATATTACAAAGTTGTTTTTAACCTGTCTTCGTATTTTACAACGCTTACTTAATCCAATGAGACAACGTTTTATCGGTACTTTATCTTATTAATTTAATTATTTTTTATAAAAATTCTCTAAATCAAATTTAAATAGATTATGTTGATGTTTTATAAAACTTAATATTCTAAATTAAAATTTGAATATAAACTGCTAATAAATTTATATTTTATTATAAAATGATATAATATTTATTTAAAATTATTCATGAAATTTCAAATTTTAATTAAAAAAATACACTTTGATCGAATTAATTTCGCAAAACAACGTTGTTGATAAAAATGATAACAAATTGGAAACATTGAAGCAACGAAATCTCCATCTAAGCGAGAATCCATCGCCTGAAATCTCTGATCTCATGTAAAGTATCAACATACCAAATTAAATAAAACTCAAAAGTGTGCGTAAAATGAAAAAAGCGTTAATATTAATAGGTTGCCCTGAATCTCCATCTCAAACTCCTTTAACATTATATGCATCTTATAAACTAACTCAAATAGGATATAATGTTACAATAGCTGCTAACCCTGCTGCAGCCAAGTTATTAGAAGTTTCAGATCCCGAAAATCATTATTTCAATGATAAAATAGATATAGAAAAAGCCTTAGCTAATTTAAACGAAAATAGTTATGATTTATTACTTGGTTTTGTTCATAAAGATGCGGCTGCATCCTACTTTGTAACCTTTTATCATATTCTTAAAACAAGATCAATAGCTTTAATATTTGAAAAAGATCCAGATTTATTAGAGGAGTATGTAAACATTGTTGATGAAAATACAGATGCTGAAATGGTTGTTGCAAGAGTATTTCATAATCCAACTCCTTTAAAAGTTAAATTGGATAAGATTTTAAACCCCCCAAACTTTTTAGAAAAAAGTTTGATCAAAAAGGATTTCCTTCGGAAATCTTGTTGAATTGGTTGTTTGGGTTCAACTTTTTTTTTTAAAGGTTGGTTAAGTTTGATCAAAAAGGATTTTCTTCGGAAATCTTGTTGAAATGGTTATTTTGGATCCGTTTTTTTAAAGTTTGGTAAATATTTTTAAATTAAAGGTTTAGGTGGGTTTGGTTTGCCTTTTTCATTCTTTTTATTTATTTTATTAAGTCTCATTTCAATAAATTCTTTACCTTTTTCACTTGAGGCAAAAATAGGAATGGAATTGCCAACCTCTAAATAAGCTTTTTCAGAACCAGTATTCCTTATAGATTTAGAGGCACAAGAGGTTGTAACATCACAATATTTAAAAATATCCTCAGCGTCATCATGATCTACTCCCGTTGAGTGAACTGAAAATAGGTATATGTTTACATCATCGTTGTCTTTTTCTAACCGTTTAAGTTTTTCACCGTCTGTTCCACCAGCAACTGTAACCGCAATATTTTTATAACCTTTAGTTATCGCCAATCGAGTCCCCTTATGTTGATCAATGGTTACATTTTCAATATCTAAAACATTTTCCCCCCCGACTTTTTTGATTATTTCAGGAATGGGACTTGTCTTTACAAGACCAGAAACTCTCCCTCCAATTCCTTGAACTTTACTTGGTTCAGTTACCAGTACGGTTCCACAACCTTCACAAACCATAACAACGACGTCAATTACTTTTTCATCCAAAAGTGTTGAAAGTATTTCTGAAATTCCAAATGAAAGAAAATCCTTCATCTCCAATTGTCTATTGTGACTACACATTCCAAAATCTGCAATTCTGAATTCCATATTTTCTTTTACAACAGCTTTATCAAGTTTTTCAATCCCTCTTTTTTTGTGAAAAAGTGGACAGTAATCGATTTTAGGATCGTCCACTTCAACTACTCTTCCATCTTTTATAACAACTTTAGACTTTCCCATAGCTTCAATAACATGTTCATCCATAGCGATCATCCTTTTATCTTAACGAAGTTAAGAATTATTTCTTACAGTTTGCTCTGAATTCTTTAATTAAAGAACCAATCTTTTTTAAAGCATCATTTTTTTTCATATCGGCTTCGATTATTACTCGTCCTGATCGTTCCCACCAAGAGTTAGGATAAAGTTTATCATCCTCTATTTGTGGATTAAAGTTAAGTCTTAAAGACGCCCTTGCTATCTCACTTAACTCGGGATCGTTTATACAGAACTTCTTGGATATTTTTCTACCCTCTTTTTGCGTTTTCAATGCATTGATATATACTGGCCATACCATTATTGACAAAAAATCACCTTGAGTTAATTATTTAAAAGTATCATTCAATAAATTATCATTCAATTATATAACAAGTTATTCATTAACTTTCATCTTTAATTTTTATAGAACGGTTATCTTTATAAAATAAACCGTTTTTATAGGGTGATGATATGATACTATCTTCGTATAATAATATTTAATAATCATCTTTATTTAATATACGCTCTAAAAAAAGGTGTCTGATTTTCATGAAAATTTCACGACTTCTTTAAAGGTACTTCCTCGTATCATTAAAAATACGAATAATATGTGAATAATTTTAAATTTAATCCATGAATTTATCCATAATTATATAGGGTGTTAGATTTCGAGCAAAAATCGAAGCATTGTCGAACCTTTTCTGTTATATTTTAAGGTTGTAAAATATCTTGTTTTCTAAAAGTACATTTTTATATTGGAGTTTAAACTA
>JAITEE010000116.1 GCA_031282205.1 Candidatus Methanovirga aequatorialis
AATTCTAATGCCAACGATTGCAAGTGTAAAAATAAACTCTAAAATCAAAAAACTAAAAAAAAAATACAAAAAAATCATTAAAAAAATCGAAAATTAAAAAAAATTGTTACACACCCTAACCAATAAAAAAAAAATAACTTTAAAGGATCTTTATATTCTTTTTGAGCAATGGAAAAATATTTATATTATTAAACTAACATTATAATCATCATAAATTACAAGGTATTTCATTAATGGTTGGTTATTAAACCCGTTAAATAGAAATTTTCTATAGGGGTCATCAATTCTTTTAATTTCAGTGCAAGTTAAAAAAATAAGAAATTTAAAGAAATATTTAAGAAATTTTAACCGAAGAATATATATAAATAAATAAATAAATAAATAAAAAATGTAACTTCCATCATATTTTTCACGATTAATTAAAAATTTAAGGAGAATATAAAAGGTGAGTATAAATGTATACAGAGAAAGTAATGGATCATTTTCAAAACCCAAGAAATGTTGGAGAAATAGAAAATCCCGCTGGTGTAGGTGAAGTTGGAAATCCTACTTGTGGGGATATGATGACAATATACATTGATGTCGATGAAAATGAAGTTATAAGAGACATAAAATTTAAAACGTTTGGTTGTGGAGCGGCCATTGCAACGAGTAGTATGATTACAGAGTTAGCCATTGGAAAAACAGTTGATGAAGCCTATGACATCAGTAAAAATCAAGTTGCGGATGCTCTTGATGGACTACCACCAATTAAAATGCACTGTTCCAATTTAGCAGCCGATGCACTACAAGCAGCCATTGAAGATTACAGATCTAAAAAGAAGGAGTAGGAGTATCCTATTTTTTCTTAATTGAGAATATATCCTTATCTATTTCTAATTTATTAACGGCCATTTTTGCAGCAAACTGTTCTGCATGTTTTTTACTTTTTCCCTTTCCAAGACCAAAAGATTTGTTGTTAAGTAGTATCTGCATTACAAACGTTTTATCGTGCTGATAACCAGTTTCTTTTACTAATTCATATTTAACTTCTATTTCATTAGCATCCCCATATTCTTTAATCTTAGACTTATAATCCGTGAAGAATATGTGGCGAGAATCTATAAATTTAAAAATATATCTTTCTAAAAATTCTTTAGTCTTCTCAATACCCTGATCTAAAAAAAGGGCCCCTAAAAAGGACTCAACAATATCCGCATTTGCAGACTTCAATTCGTTTTTCGTTATGTTATCGTTGGATATTTTAAGATATTTATCAAATCCCAAGTAACAAGAGTAGTATTCCAAGGCGGCCTCACAAACAAAGTTAGACCTTAACTTCGTGAGCCCCCCTTCTTCAAATTCTTCATAATTCTCATATAAATAATGAGATACAAGTAAACTAAGAACAGAATCACCTAAAAATTCCAAACGTTCATAATCATGCTCCAATTTATATTTTACTTTATAAGATGCATGAGTAAAAGCTATTTCAAAAAGTTCTGGATTATTTGCTTTTATATTAAATTCTTTTAGTACGTTCATAAAATCACTAAAACATCGTTGTATAGTGTTTTACTAAATTTTTCTATGGTTTACATAACATCATGTTTATATTAAGAAAATTCAAGTAAAACATTATAATATAATTATCTCATTAATATTATTTAAAAGTATTTGTTAACATTCAATCATCAAAATTATCTTTAGTAAAACAAAAATAAGAAATTACTCTGATAAAACTAAAAATTTATAAAGACAAATGAAGTGCCTTAATCAATTTGTAGCCTATCACAAGATCCAAAAAAATGCTACAAGCTCCAGGTTCTAATAATTCAACTTTTTCCTATATTCCAATATTATCATAGTCTCATCATCAAACTGTTCAACACCTGAGGTAAAATCATCTAAATCTTTTTTAATTTTGAAGATTAACTTCTTAATGTTGGTGTGTTTGTTCTTGTTTAAAACGTTTAACAGCCTGTCCTTTTGAAATTGTTCACTATTTTTATTAATCCCTTCAGTGATCCCATCTGTATATAGAAACAATCTATCACCCGCATACATCGTGGTTTCATTTTGAACGTAACTCACATTATTCATGTACCCAAGTAAAAGACACGATTCTCCAGTTAAGATAGAATAATCCCTGGAGTTATGGAATATAAAAGGAGGATCATGACCAGCGTTCACATAAGTTAACCTCCCTGAACTAAGTTCTAATATTCCAAGCCATGCAGTTAAAAACCTGAACTCGTCATTACTGTTATTATTTGCAATAAGTTTTTCATTGACATTGTTAAAAACTTCTGATGGTCTTAAACTAAATAACGTTTGGTCGTTGATTAAAATTTTAGCCATTGACATGAACAACGCTGCTGGTACTCCTTTACCACTCACATCACCAATGACGATAGCCACGTGATCATCATCGACTAGGAAGTAATCATAAAAATCCCCCCCAATATTTCTCGCTGGGATGTTAATCGCATAAATATCAAACTCATTTAATCTGTCTGGAAATGGGGGGAAAACATTTGGAATCATGTTTTTTTGAATTTTAGATGCAATAGAAATTTCAGTGTCAATTCTCTCTTTTTCACGTTCAACTTTCTTTAAATTATCCATATAAAATTCCAAATTCTCAATCATCTCTTTAAAAGAACGAGCTAAAAACCCAACATCATATTTATTATTAGATAGAACATCCAATTCACCCAACACAGTCTCTAAACTTCTGTTTAATTTTTCATTAGATTCTTTTAATGTTTCAATTCCATCAAGTCTATTTAAAACATAATCTTCTGCGATCTCAGAGATAGTAATCAATGGTTTAGAGAAGTGTTTCTGCAAGTAGTACATCACACCTATAGAAATACCAAAAGTAACTACGATCTGTAGAAAAGTTGTTTTGTAATTTAAATAGAGATTTAAAACATTGATAACTTTATCTAAGTTAAAAAACGTATTATTTTCAAAGAAAGAATCATTTTGCATCGAAGATAAGATTATTGAAGCTAAAATGGAAAATACTGATATAAATATAAGGATGAACATTACGAGTTCGTTAAAGGATCTGTTCTTTTTAATTACAACGTTTTTAGTGATCGGTTTAAAAACAACTAAAAAAATTATAAATCCAAGATTAAAAAGAATGGATGTGCTTATAGCTGGATCAGAGGTTCCTTTTAATAGGAACGTTGTGCCCGTAATAAACAAAGCTATCGTATATACGATAATCATTAAGTTAATAAATTTAGAATATTTTATAAATCCAAAATAAGGTTTTAGATAAGGCTTTAAACGGTTATAAAAAGGTTTAAAATATTTAGACACTCGAAATTTTGTAGTTTTGGGTTTATAGATATTAAAATTACGTAAACCTGCTATCGAAACGAATAAAAGACTAAAAATAAGAGATACATTTGTTATGAAGACGTAGCTATTAATAAATTCGTCCATAATTGATCTTTGAAACGATATCTCTGAATAAATCATTACAAAATATATGTGGAGGAACACATAAAGTGCGTTAGTTATACAGATTATAAGTATAATCTTAATTAAATTATCTGCTTCATATAGATGCAATGTAGATATTTTTTTATTAAAATCAAAAGAGTAGTATAGTTTATAAATAAAGATACTTATGAGTAACACCGTCAAAGAAAAGACAACAGTTTCAGGAACTGTAAGAGTTTTTTTAACGAAAACACAGGGAATACGACCGATTAAATCTCCAATAAATAAACCTGCAATTCCCCATGGACCCCATATTAAAGGAAAGAAGGATATAAAGATTATAGAAGGATCGATTTTGTCATTGAAGTATTCAAAATAATCAAAAAATGTAAAAACTATTGCGTACACCATTAAAGAGATTAAAAATCTTTTTAAATTATTTTTTAGTTTATCATCCATTACGTTCATTCCAGTTTAAGAAATTTAAGTTATATACGACCTTATTTTATGAAAGTGTTGATTCTGTTTTATGAAAACTGGATAGAAAAATATATATGATATGCAATAAAATCGGTAAAACACCATATTACTTTCAATTTAATTAGTTATAACAATCTATTGTTAATGGCAATTTATAATGATTTTGGTAAAGTTTGTCAATTATAAAATATCAATATCCAATATAATCTATTTAAATTTAATTTAGATAATTTTTATAAGAAATAATTAGATTAATAATTTAATAAATAAATTATTTTTATAATTATATTTTTAAAAATAATCTCTAAATTATTAATAAAATAAAAAATAAAGCATTCTAAAAATAATAAAAATTTATTATAATTTCCAATATTTATTTAAATGATGAAATATTTGGATGATGAAAATTT
>JAITEE010000166.1 GCA_031282205.1 Candidatus Methanovirga aequatorialis
TTATGACAGTGAAAAAATACACAAAGTCATACACTAAAATTAAATGCATCCAGCATGATACCACTTAACAAAAAGAGTTAAAAAAGGCAAATACAGAATAGGAACAAAAACAATCTCCACTAAACCAAAATATCACCATAAAAACATAGTAAAAACAATAATATCGGTTACAAAGAATATTTTGGAGATAAAAACCAAAGTCGAAATGATCAACTAAGAAATAAAGAAAACAAGCTAAAAAAAACACATGCTATGGCATATACCACTACATAAAAGCATTTGATATAAAAAAATTCAAAATATGATTTCTACAGAGCAGATATTTCCTTATCAAAGGTATCATTTACAACATATTCTAAACCAAATTGACGAATGGTTCCAGTGTGTGTTTTGTTGGTAATTCCCTTTTTAAGTAATAATGCTTTTGCAGCATAGAATACTGCATAATAAGAACGATTAATGGAATCTGGATAGAAACCATTGTTAAAATTAGATTCAGCTACTTTCAACGTTTTTAAAGCTCTTTGAAATATTAAACGTATCTCATCCATAGAAACCAACTCATTTCCTATTAACCAATTACTACACCATCCTTTTGGACATTAACATAAAATGAAAAATTACTACGTTCTTCATAATGTTTTTTTGGTACAAATTTTACAGAAAGATATTCTTCGGTTTCTATGAGTGTATCAAAAACTTTATCTGCAACATCATCCTCAATACTTAATTCATCATCAATATTTTGTGTTATGATCAGAATATCTATATCCGAGTCTTTGTTATCTTCCCTGCGAGCGACTGATCCGAATAAAATAATTTTTTCAATTTCTTCATGGTTCAAAGATTTTGCAAAATCAATAGCCAACTGTTTCCTATCCATTTGTGTCACCATAATTTAGTCAAAGAGTATAAAAAAAAGTATATTGTTTTAATTGATATTAATATTTTTCTACTCTTAGTTGTTCAATTTTTAAAGTTTTTTTTACTCGTCCTATAAAATTTCTATCGATGTTTTTACATCGTTTTGATTTACCATTGGATATTGCGTTGCTGTAACTATTTGAACATTTTCAAATAGTCTTTGAACTTGTTCTGATTAGCATTCCTTTCTCAATTGTACTTAGATTAGATAACATTGAAATTTATTTATTGATAAATAGATTACATTCATTAAGAAAAATTTCCGCATTTTGTACTGCATCCTTGAGAGTTCCAACATGTTTTTTTTCATGTTTTAATTGAAATTTAACTTCTTCAAGTTGGCCGTGGACCTCATTGAACATTATTTTAAAATCATCAATTAGAACACTCTCTTTTTTAATTATGTGCTTGATTATTGGCTGATGATTATTTAAGACGTCTGAAATCAATGATTAACAGATTTCATAACTAACAAAAGATGGAAATGCTTGACAAATTATAATAAATCTTTTTTTTTATGTGAAATAAGTATGAAAATACCCGAAAATTCATTCAATTTCTAACCCCTGTACATAAATAATATGTCGATATAGTCAACGTCACTCCAACGAAGATAATGATAAAAAGATTTAAATACTTCAAATAATCTTTTCTATATAAGAAATAATTAGTTACTTTTTGATTTTGTAAAATTAAGAAAAATAATGGTGCAAATGGGATAAAATATCTTCCTTGAATGCCCCAAATAGTTCCACAGATGTAAACTAAGGATTCTGAACCTACCCACTTAAACGCTACATAAAAAATTGTCATAATTCCCATAATAAAACAAAACAAAGATATTAATTTTTGTTTTATTGACAAACTAAACTTACATATATCAAAAATAGAAACAAATATTAAAACACTAATGTACAAATAAACAATGGATAAAGGTAAAGGATCATCCAAAATTGACCAACCAAAACATCCAACAAATAGTACAACCCATTTATTAAACTCAGTTATAATAATGCTTATCAGCGTTAAAAAAATCGTTGGGGTTAAATAATATTGATGCGTAATACTTTGGTGGATTGTGTTATTATAGATGAATCTTAAATAACTCCAAAAAATGAAGAATATAAAGGAAGGTAAGATTGTATAAATAAAATAGATTATCCTACTTTTAAGGCTTAGGAATTTATCTTTTGGAACAATGAAAAACAGTAATCCAAGCAAAGCATAAATTTGTTTTGATAACGCCAAACCCAATATACAAACTGAAACAAAAAATACATCCTTCCTATGAATTCTATCCTCTTTAAATGCTAAATTTAAAAATAAACATATTGTAAAAAAAGACAACGCAAGATTCAAACTATCGGCCGAAACTGAAGCGGCAAGATTAAGTGATTTAGGCATTAATGCAATCAATAAAAACATGTACTTCCCAGTAGGAACAATCTTTATACCAAAGTAAACAATTATGGCGTAAATCAATAAATTAATCAAACGACCAAAGTACATTAAAACCAAGGGTGAAGCATTAAACAATTCACCAACCTTAATAACAAAAGCAACACCTAAATAAGGAAGAGGCATGTAAGAAATCGCTGTACTCCGTGCTTCCTGCATATCATTGACATTAAGTTGTGTATTAAAATATGGAGTGTAATTTATTTTTTTTGAATTTTCGATAGTGTATAATTCAATAGGAGTTAAACAAAGAACACCAGGAATAGAAAAACTTTTAGGAACCTTTATAGGATTTGAATGAATAAAATTTCCTTGACTAACGTCAAAACTTTTTAGGAAATGTGAATCTTCATCTGTAGTAAGAAAAGGGGGATTAACTACAGCAAAAATTGATCCAAAAATCAAACAAAAAAATAGAAAAATTACCTCAACTTTAATACCATCTAAAAACATGACTTCCCATAAAACAATCTGTCATTCGAACTATATAAGCTTAATGACATTGAAAAAGTCTGATCAAAAAAGACAAGTTATACGCTTACCCACTCTTTTTCCATCTTCCCAAACTTTTATAACTAATTATATCTAAACTCTATGAAGAAATAACGAATTATAGCTAGAAGAAGTTCTTTTAATGTTATATTTTTCATTTCCTAATTGAAATTTAACTTTTTTAAGTTGGCCATAGGCCCCATTGAACATTATTTCAAAATCATCCAATTAAAACACCCTTTTTTCAATAGTATGAATAAAATTTGTGTTTTTTACTCTTTCATAATCCTTTGATATTTTCCTTGATGTGAGAACGATAAAATAGCTTTAATGAAAAAAATGTTGTGATTATGGAATGTTATTTAATTTGAATGGTTGGTGAGCGAAAAGTGAATAAATTATCAGAAATTTACTCCCAACAGTACATTTGTCCCTCGATACGGCAAAACACACATTGCCACACATGAAAAAATACCAAAATACCGCTGTTACGAAGAAAATATTCAAAAATCAGTAATAGAAATGCATTCAATTGAACATAAACTCACTAAGACACACAACTGAAATCATAAACCGAGAGGTGGACAAAAATCTAAATTTTAAAATTAAAAAGCTCTAAAAATGCTTTAATTTAGAAAATAAGAAAATTTTTTCTTAAAAAAATTAGTTTTGGCCACAACTCAAACCTATTTAAAAAAGTAAAACCATCACACCAAGCAATAAAAAACTATATAAACACTGTATATAACTCATTAAAAGAATTAAAAGTTTATAACATCGATTATTCAGGTAACTATGGCTATGATGAATAATATATCCATATAGATGGATACAAACACTATATTCTTGCTTATAATCTATGTAGACAAGTAAAATTTTAGTTGATTTTAAAGTGGTTGATACACCCAGAAAAAGGTCATAGAAAAGTTTATAAAAGAAACAACAGATGATCATAGAAGAATTTCATTAACAACTGATGGTAAGCCAATGTATAAATCTATAGCTCGTAAATTAGGGTTTAAACACAATCTGTGCATATTTCATTTAATGAAAAGTTTTAGTAAAACCTTTGATAGTGAAATAAAGAAGTTAAACTTTGATACAGTAGAAGATATCCGCATATTTGACTATGGAATCATGATAAAGAGCTTATTTTACTCTAAAAACTATCAAAAAGCTAAAAAAATATTAAAATACTTATGGAATGAGAAAAATAACATGTCAGATTCATTCCATGAATTTTTAAAGAAATTAAAAGAAAATTTCAACAGTTACATGGCCCATCTCAAAAATAAAAAGTTATCATCAACCAATAATGCAATAGAAAAATTTTTTGGAGTTATATTTCATGATAAGTTGAAAAAATTGTTTAAAACTGTTAAAAGAGTTAAAAAATTTGTGACATTACACATTAAGCGATGGAATGACAGAATAATAAAAGATGTAATAGAATTCACAAAAAAATATCAAATACTCAAAAAATTAGGCATCATCATGTGAATTCTTTACAATGTCATATTTTTGTTCATTTTCCAAGTTCATTCGTAGTGCTAGTTTTCAAGATTATTTAGTATTTAAGGTACTGATTTTTTATTTATATGGGTGTTAAATTTTGAACAAAAATCGAAGCATTATTGAACCTTTTCTGTCATGTTTTAAGGTTGTAAATATCTTGTTTTCTAAAAATACATTTTTATATTAGATTTTAAACTAAAATACTTGATTTTAAGTTTTAATATGATTAATAAATAAATAAGTAAGATTTGCTGAATATGCGAAAAACAACTCTCACTAAAATACTTTAAAACAAAATTTAAATATTAAATCAGGCTTATTTAATGCTTTTAAAGTTTATTAAACTATATTTATAACATTAATAAGAGAATAATTACCATTATTAAAATATAATCTTTAAAAAATTGTTTAAAATTTGTTAAAAAATTACAAGATTTATAAATTCTTTTATTTGAATTTAAGAACTAATATTGATTTTATTTCAATTTTCACGATTAAATATTATGTACTTTTAGATTCTAATATATGTAAATCATGTTACAGCATGAAATAAGTATGGAAAATGCTCAAAAATTCACTCAATTTCTAACACCCTGTTTATTTAACCTAGAAATTTTTATTTTTTTATAAATTGAAGGTTTTTTAAGAATAAAAAATCATTTTTTAGGTTTAGAAAAATCTTTAACAGGTTTATAATACTTTTTTAAAACAGTAAGGTAATCATACCAAAATTTTAATGAAAGCCCAAGAGGTTTAAGAAAATTAGGTGTTTTTCTATATAGTTTGCCTCCTAAAGAAGGAGAAAACGAAAGTTGTTCTTCTGCATCCCAAATATCAAGATAATCACTTTGAAAAACTATTATTTTATCTGGAACATTTGCAATTTTCTTAGAAAACACGATTATCTCAGTTGGACTATGATTTGCTGGTGAAAAATCAGTTCTATGTTTGATTACCTTAGGTGATCTAATTTCATACCAATGATATGAATCATCTTTAATGAATATATATGTTTCTGTAAATCCATTATATTCACTTAAAAGTGAGAAAAATAGTTCTGGTGAAAATTGATAAAATCCATGCCCAAAATGGTTATTTGCAGGAGTTATGAGGATTAAATGACCTCCAATTTTAACCATATCCATAGCATTTTTTATCGCAATTGGATAATTAAAAACATGTTCTAATGTTCCCCCATCAAAAACAATAGTATACTTATTTTTTAAATCATCAGATGTTGGAACATTCATGTCATGAGTTATATTAGCTCCTTCAAAGTCACTATAATCGATAGAATCAACATTTTTAGCCCCAAAATATTTAAAAATCCCTTCAGCATAGACATTAGTTTCATTAAACATTTCATCAATATATTTCAATGATTCTTGTTTATTTAAATCATAATCTTCCAAAATAGCATATATCATTTTTTTATCCATAAGAACACTCTGTCGCCCTATCATAACAACATTTTCAAAATCAAAACCATTTTTATCCGCATGACACAATCCTAATATAGCGTCTTTAGCTATCCCCATAATTTCACCGACTTTAACCTAATTGTACCTTTTAAGCAAAATTGACAATGTAAAAAAACCCGCAATGGTAGGTTAAGGAAAATTTTTATTAATCTTGGAAATTCCATATGAGGTACTATAATTTCGTTAGTATATAAATGTTTCGATTTTATTCTCATATTACAACTTATATAAACGTTCTAAAAATGAATCATTTGCTCTCTCTCTCTCTCTCTCTCTCTATGAACTTAATAAGTTCCTAAAAAAAAATAAAGCTATTTAAGGTAGCAAACCATCATAAAAAAAATCACACCAAAAAAAGACAAGAATAAAAACTTAAATACTTTGCAAATCGAGGCAAAGGCAAAATTCTTAAAACCATTAGATTTATATATAAAGAGTTATATACAATTAATTATAGCTATAAAAATTTTTTTGGGTGTTTAATAATGGTTTTAATAAATGAACAGGTTAATCAAGAGTATTGGTTTACAGAACAACTTTCAAAGTTAATTCCAATTGATCATATTTCTCGTGAAGTAGTTGATTTCGTGAAAAAACATTTTGATGATTATTTTGGATAAAAAGGAAAGAAGACCTAAATATTCTGCTAAAATCTTGTTAAAAATTCTTATCTATACTTCTGTTGATTGTGTGACATCTACAGAACGTACATACGAAAATTTGCAGTTTCATCAGATTTTATCAGTTTGTTGAAGGATGCTTAACACCCTCTACAAGGACTTTAAGAAAATTTAAAAAAGATCATGGGTATTTTTATTAAAAGAAGCAGGAAAAGAAGAATTCACTGATTTTATATCATATAAGCATTGATGAAACTATAGCTAAAGCAAATAATAGTTCATATAACATGATCAGGTTGAATGAGGTTGATTTATGTTTGAATTTGTTAAAATTAAGTGAAAAAGAAATTAAAGAATATTTAAAAGATAAAAACAATGATAAAATTCGTGAATCAGTTTTATAAAAATTTTAATCGATAAGAAAAAATCTGTTAAAGATAAAACTAATTTTTTAAAACGATTTAAGATGTTTTAAAATGGATCTAAACAATCTATTGCTGGTGTTCATTGTAAAAGATGCAAGATGGATAAAAAATAAAAAAAGATAGGGCGGAGTTTACTTTTAACATTCAAACATGTGTAAATTATCAATCTAAGCTAATTGTTAGTTTAAACACTGTTTAAGATCCAACAGACCATAATCAGTTAATACCCTCCAAATCCAAAAGATAATATGGACAATAAACAAATATCCTGAAAAAATTAGTGCAAATTATGCATATCGTGGAGAAAAGAGTTTAAATTCTTAAAAAATAATGCAATAAGTAAAACACAGGAAAATCCATATCATAAAGACAATTTCCAATATGATAGTGAAAAAAGACTATTTTTAAATGCCGCAAAAACAAATACTACCATTTTCAGATAAGAATACACTTATAAACAATAATGTACATAGATTATACTACACTTATGAATGTCAAAATGTTCAAAAAAGGAAAATTGAACCAAATCAGAAATAAGAACTATAACCGAATATGGAACCATCCTATCTAAAGAAATGACCGAAAAAATGAACTCCTCTAAAGGAAAAAAAGAATACAAAAAAAGAAGTTCGACAGTAGAGCCTGTATTTGGGATACTAAAACTACATCACAACCTTGAAAACATAAAACAAAAAGAAATAAACGATATACAAACAGAATTAAATCTAATTACAATAGGATACAACTTCAAAAGAATATCCAACCTAAAAAAAATAAAAATAAACATGATAATAAAAAAATTTTTCAAAAATTTTCCACAATTCTAAAAGAAAAATTCCCAAATGCAAAAATAAAAAAAGAAATATACTTAAAAATTTAAAAAAAGACAGACAAAATTTTAAAAAGAAGGTTTTGACCATTTTTATTTAATTGGAAACTATGACCTTCTATCTAAAAATTCGCATACAAAAAGAGTTTTGACCACCTCTCATCTCTTCAAAAAAAAGCTTCACAATCTTGAAAGATCAGAGGAATTTATTTGAATTTCTTCAGCCTCTATTTTTTTAGTTTGTGGATCGATAATTTTTATATTCAAAGTGTTACTAAAAATGTAAGTAAAATAACTAAAACTGAATTCATTACAGAAAATAAAAGAAACATGTTCAACGCAAGAACCAAAATACATTTAATAAACTAGCAAATCAAAAAATGACAACAATCTTGTTTTATTTGTTCAATACATAAACCACACATTTGTTTTGGGAATTGGTGGTTATAAAAACAATGTTAAGAAAGTTTATATGATGACTAAAGAAAACTTTAAAAATTGAACAACTAAGAGTAGAAAAATGTTAATATTAATTAAAACAATATACTTATAGTTTTTTTATATTCTTTGACTAAATTATGGTGATACCAATGGATAGGAAACAGTTGGCTATTGATTTTGCAAAATATTTGAACCATTAAGAAATTGAAAAAATTATTTTATTCGGATCAGTCGCTCGCGGAAGATAACAAAGATTAGGATATAGATATTCTGATCATAACTCGAAATGAAAAAGATGAATTTAAAATTAAAGATCAGTAGTTCGTAAAGTATTATAATTGTGGGGTTGTATTATATAATATGACAAAAAGAAAAAAAACCCCACGTAGTTTATTATTGAATGATGATGTATTAAGTCTTTCGGTGAATGTGGTTAAAGATTTGTTAGGGTTGAATTCA
>JAITEE010000002.1 GCA_031282205.1 Candidatus Methanovirga aequatorialis
TATGAGCTTGCTTTAAAGAATATTGAGCTGAATCCTCATTTAGAAGAAAAAATAACCTTGGTAAATAAAGGAGTCTCTGATAAAAGAGAAACAATAAAAATCAGATACAATGACAATAAGGGTTATGGTGGTGCATCGTCCTTGTTAAGTGAAGGTGTTTATGAATGTGATGTTGAAACATTGACTATTGAAGATATTCTCAAAGAATACGACCTTAGAAATCCTTACTTATTGAAAATTGATTGTGAAGGATGTGAAGATCCGATCGTCCTTAACTGCGATCTTTCAGCTTTTGAAAAAATAATATTGGAATATCATACCTTTTTAACAGGCACTAAACATGAAAAATTAGTTTCTAAATTAGAAAAACAAGGATTTAAAGTAACTACAATTGATGGTGATAACAAATTAGGAGTTATACACTTACATAGGAAATGAATATTATGAAAAACTTCAAAATTATGAAACTTGCTCATTTTACTAAAATTTTTAAATCTTTTATTGAACTTGTTCAATTAGAAATGAAAAACAATTTTAAGAAACAGAAAATCGGAGATTTTCCTAAATTGTCTTTGGCAATAATCAGGAATTTTCTTTACTTACAAACATTGTTCCATACACTATATTTATTAAATTATTTTTAAAGGGAGTTAATTTTATATGGTAAAATTTATTGTAATTACTGGAGGTGTTGTAAGTTCTATTGGAAAAGGAATTACATCGGCTTCTATTGGCAGAATTTTGAGATCTCATGGTTTAAAGGTAGGTGCAATTAAAATAGATCCATATTTAAATTGGGATTCTGGTACGTTGAATCCTTATCAACATGGTGAGGTATTCGTGACCTACGATGGTATGGAAACCGATCTTGATTTGGGGCATTATGAAAGATTTTTAGATGTTGAACTTCCAGGAATATCAAACATTACAACAGGAAAAGTATATAAATCGGTTATAGAAAAAGAAAGAAAAGGAGATTTTTTGGGAGCTTGTGTTCAAATAATCCCCCATATCACAGATGAAATTAAGGAGATGGTTAGAAAAACGGCAAAAATTGAGAAGTTTGATGTTATTTTAGTCGAACTTGGTGGTACCGTTGGAGATATTGAAAGTCAACCTTTTTTAGAGGCTTTAAGACAGCTTAGAAATGAGGAAGGTCATGATAATGTACTTTTTGTTCATGTGACACATGTTCCTTATCTTAAAGCAGCAGGAGAATTTAAAACAAAACCAACTCAGCATAGTACAAAGGAACTTAGAAGTACGGGTATAAATCCTGATATGATTGTTTGCAGAAGTGAAAGATCAATTGATAAAAATATGAAAGAAAAAATAGCACACTTCTGTGATGTTCCATTCAATGCTGTTATTAACACTACTGATGCTTCAACAATTTATGAAGTTCCGCTTTTAATGGATGAGGAGAAGGTAGGAGAGTATATAAGTGATCGGCTTAAATTGGATCTTGATACCGATACTTATAAGTTGGATGGCTGGAAGGAGATTGTAAAGTCTCTTAAAAAAGAGGATCCAACTGTTATGATTGGAGTTGTAGGTAAATACATTGAACTTGAAGACGCCTACATAAGTATTAAAGAGGCACTACTTCATGGTGGTGGAAAAAATGGAGTTAAAGTTGAAGTGAAGTTTGTTGACTCTGACGTTGATTACTTAAATAAAGAAGTCTTAGATGATTTGGATGGTATTCTTATTCCTGGTGGTTTTGGTGAAAGAGGGGTCGAAGGAAAACTTGAAGCTGTTGATTATGCGATAGAGAACGACGTACCAATATTTGGAATTTGTCTTGGAATGCACTCTATGGTTATTCAAATCGCAAGAAGAACAGGTTTAAAAAATGCCAACAGTAGTGAATTCGCCTCCAACTTAGAACATCCTGTTATAGATATGATGGAGGAACAAAAAAAAGTTAAAAATATGGGAGGTTCTATGCGTTTAGGTTCTTATGATTGTAGACTCGTTGAAAATACTGTTGCAAAAAGTATATATGAGCAAAATCTAATTAAAGAAAGACATAGACACAGATATGAATTTAACAATGAGTTTAGGGAACAACTTGTTGAAGGTGGATTGGTGTTATCTGGGTTTTCACCTGATGGTTTTTTAGTTGAAATTGTTGAACTTAAAAACCACCCGTGGTTTTTAGGATGCCAGTTCCATCCAGAATTTAAATCACGACCAAGCAATGCACACCCATTATTTGTTTCCTTTATTAAAGCAGCCTATGAACACAGTAAACGGAGAAAAAAACAAGTCTTGAATTCTAATTAGAGATTGTACATAATGAATTCTTCAATTTATTTCTTGATGACCATCTAAGAGATGGTAATTGATCTCGTTGTCTTCTAATTTTTCTAATACATTCTTGGTCATTTTCCCCACTGCGAGTATTAAAACATTTAACCCCTTTTTTGCTGCTTCTATGGTTGATTTTGTAACAGCAAATTCAATATCTATTGGAATTGCTAATTTTAAACATAAACCATATGCTACCGTTCCTAAGACACCAACTCTATTAAATTTTTCATCGATACCCCATTCTCTAAGTCCTGAATCATAGGTGCTTTTTATTAAATCTAAATCTGCTACTTTTGATCCTCCTTCTTGTATCGTTGGAATGGTTATTACAACGACATCCCCCCTTTCTATGTCAATAATTCCATGAATATCTGTTAATGCAACGTCTTCATTTTTCATTCCAGCTGTTAAAATAACTGCGTTTGCACTTTTTTCTTTTTTTGCAGCTCGAAGAATTCCATCCTTCATGAAAATCCCCACTTTCTCTCCTTTTTTTAAATTTTCGGCAGCTATTGCTGGCCATGTAGATTTGTAATAATCCATATTTTTTAAGACTTCATCACTGTATTTTCTAAGCTCAACCGCCTCTTTTGTAATCTTATCGATTCCTTCTAAGGTAATATGATATGGTGATTTCCCATCTGTAGTTGTGATATAACCCCTTTCAATTAATATTTTTATATTTTCTGAGATTGCTTGAATTGTTATACCAAGACGGTTAGCTATATCTTTTTGACGAAGATATGGGATTTCTTTTTTGGATACTTCATATAATATTTGAAGTTTAGTCATTTCTCCTCTTTCTCTAATACTCTTCATTTTTAATCACCTTATTATTCTACTAGTGTCATGACAATTTGATTCTTTCTATTTAAGTATTGATTTTATATACTGATAATTTTTCATGAACATTGTATTCAAGAAAATCTATCTAAATAAATTCTATGATTACCTGAAAATTCATTTTT
>JAITEE010000113.1 GCA_031282205.1 Candidatus Methanovirga aequatorialis
TCATTTTAATCACTAATTAAATATATAATCCCGATAGTATTTAAATCTTTCGATTTTTAAGACCCTAAATTTAAAATCATTCACATATGATTTGTACTTTTAATGAAGTGTCATGATTGATTGTTTTTTATGGGGAAATACCTTTAAAGAAGTCGTGAAATTTTTATGAAAATCAGACACCTTGATTATTTAAATAATTAGTAGTGATTACAATGGCAAATAAACTTAAAAAAGAAATTAAAAGAATAAATAGAATTAGAAAAATAGGCGATGATGAAAAAACTTTAAGGATTATTAATAAGTTTTTAAAAGAACATCCAAATAATAAAGAATTAATAAATCAAAAATTAATATCATTAAATAATTTAGGAAGATTCAAAGAATTAGAAAAATATAAAGAAGATTTAATTTTGCTTAAAGATTTGAGTGATGATTATAAAAATGTTGATTTGATTATATCAAGATCATATAATTTAGAAGAATTAGGCCACGTTAAGCAAGCAACATCTTTGATTAATAAATCACTCAACTATCATCCAGAAGATACAGATTTAATTAATGCAAATATGGACCTTTTAGAAAATTTTCAAGACAATGAGGATGAATATTTTTTAAGAGATTTGATTTCAGTTAATCCTAATAACTCTGAAGCTTATAATGTTTTAGGTCGTATTTTAGCTTATAAATCTGAATCAGATGAAGATCCTAAATTCCAAGAAGCTATGGATTGTTTTGATAAATCAGTCGAATATACTCCAGAGGTTTATGCAGGTAATGAAACCTGTGTTTATATTGATAAATCTAATGTTTTATTAGATTTTAAGAAATATGATGATGCTATCAAAACACTTGATTTAATTCCCGATGAACATATTAATAGTAATATTAAATATAGGCAAAAAGCTATTATTTATAATGATTTAAAGAAATATGATTTAGCTTTAGAATATATTGATAAAGCAATTGATATTGAAAAAGATAATGTTGATCCTTATTTATTTGAAATTAAAGGAAAAATTTATTTATGTGTGAAAGATTACGATGAAGCTATTAAATGGTTTGATAAAGCTCTTTATGAAGTAGATATTTTTTCAATCCGTGACTCTACAATTATATATAAAGCTATTGCATTAAAAGAAAAAGGAAAATTTGAAGAAAGTTTAAGTCTTTTAAATGAAATTGAAGAAAATATGGTGATGGTTGCAAGAGGTTTCACTGATAAGAACTATGAAAAAGCTCAAAATATTATTAAAGAGATAAATAATCTTATTTAACTAAGAATCATTTAAGTCATCATGAGTCTTAAATATTTATTCAATTTAATTTTGGTTAATTTATAGTGATAATGGTAATGTTTATCAATTATTAATTTAATTATTTCTTATAAAAATTCTTTAAATTAAATTTAAGTAGATTATATTGGATATTAATATTTTATAAATTGACAAACTTTATAAAAATCACTATAATAGTGAATATCCTAACCCTATTTCAAAAAGGTAATTTGCCTTAGATTATACATGTAGGTATAAAGATTCTCAGGATATTGAAGACGTGTTAAGGATAATTAAGGATAATTAATGAAATTCTTTGCTCTTGGTTTGAAAAAAGTATTTTTGCTCTTTATAAGAAGATCAATGAAAACGATGAACTTAAACTGCAACTTAAAAAATACTTGTTGGACTTAGTTCATGACCAAAAAGAGAAAGATTTGTTGGATTGATTCAATAGATTGATCGTTTAAGTATTTGAATTTATAAATTCTCTAGTTTAAGTTTTGTTCATGAGCCAATTTATCTATCATGAGATACGCAGGATACAGATTGTTGGTGAATTGATAGGTTCCAAATTTTTTAGCACTGGACAATTCAATGATTCCCAGATCTTTGGCTCTTCTGATAAAGTCATCTAAGACGTTCATTTCTTCATCTGTTAACACGTTAGAAAGTTCTTTTTTAGTGAAGCCTTTTTCGATTGTGTGAAAGGCGTGATCTCCTATCTTTCTAAAAATGGACATGTACTTCTCACTTTTAATCCTGGAATCAAATATGGGCCTTAAATACTTATCACCTATCTGTTTTCCAGCGTTTAAAATCCCAGTTAAAGCGTCACTTAAATCAACGTGAAAATCTTCATCCTCCCAAAAAACGGCATCTCCTATTTCATGCATCATCGTTGGAAGTCCTGAACAATAATCAATCATAAGCTTCAAGGCGTCTTCATCTATCTCCATAGGTATCTTTTTGAGAGTGGAGAGATAAAATTCTCGAATCTCATCGTACTTCAATATTTCTAACTCTGTGTAGTGGAAGATTCTACTAAAGGAAGGATTGTGATTAAACAAAAGTTCTTTCTTTTCACTTAATCCTGAGAGAACCATGAATATTGGGGCTTCATCTGGAAAATCTGTAGATAAAGTATCATTAAAACTTTTATACCAATTGGCAAAGTCAGGAGTTCCTGTTAAACCGTTAATATCATCGATGACTATGAACAATCCTTTTTTACCATTTTTTTCATTGTATCCTGCTTTCTCTAAAATGTTAATTAGTATTCGTGGAAAATTAAAAGTTAAGGTATCCATTTGTTCAGGACTGGGATTGAATTCAACTTTCAACCCTCCAAATTCAACGGATTTAATCGTATTTCCAAATAATTTTGATATTCTATCCTTCCAATTCTCTTCGGTTTCAGAAACGATTTTTGTAATTATCTCCCTAACCAAGCCTTTCACACTACCAACACCATTCAAATACAGATGAATGGAGATCATGTTACAATTTATTTTGGCTACTTCTCCCATGTATCTTGCAAAAGAACTTTTTCCTATTCCTCTCTTTCCATTTATGAAAAAATTTTGGTGTTTACCATTGGAGATCTGTTTTAAATATCTCGAAATTTCTTTAATATTTTCTTTTCTTCCCTTAAATTTGTCGGGATCAACTGGTTGTCCTGGTTGAAAAGGACTTTCCTTGTCGACTATCTCCATGCTAATCCTCCTTTTTAATGGTATATTCGTTACTATTGAGTATGAATTTTTATGATATTAATATATTTCTAAATACAACGTCTAAATGTAATGGAACAAAATATTTGTAATTAATCACTTGATTTTAAAGTATCGTTTTTTAATTAATTTTTATTTAAATCTTATTAATTATTAAAATAACCATTAAAATACTTTTATTTTTAAAAATATTAATTATAATTTCTTTGATTAAAAATTTAATATTTATAACAAATTATTAAAAATTTTATTATCAAGCTTTTGAGAAAGTTATCGAAGATAATATTCTTCGTTTTAAGAGTTTGTTATAAAGTTTGAATATGAGTTATCTTTTATTGGTTTGAGAGTAGTTGGAGCGATATATAAGAAGAATATCTTTTCCTTTTTTAATGGCTACCTCTTGGGCTTCAAGATAATCATCAAAAAAACTAACTTTATTCTCCATTTTATTGAATATACCTCTTCCAAGTTCATCAACTAAGATTAGATCTAGATCATATTTGTTTAAAAGACTATCTAACAATTTTGAAAGGGCTAGCTCATCAATTTCCTCACAGGTGACACCATACTTTCCACCTACAACAATTGAATAGTTGTTTAAATCTTTAACCGAATCGATTACTTTTTCAATGGATTTTACATTTAATCCTGGATTTATCTCTTCAACAACTTTAACGTTGTCTTTTAACTGAATTGAACTTCTACCTTTCACGGGTTGAAAATTTTTTAAACCTTCTTTAATAGTTTTTACATCGATTTCCAAGGTTAAAGCTGTTGTGATAGCTCCTAAAATGTTTAAAATATAATGTTCTCCAAAAGCAAAGGTTTTTATATCTAACTTTCCACTAACCTTATTTCCATGTATGGTTTCTATGTTCTCGTAATTAATTTCAAGTTCTGAATTTTCTAGATCGTATTTAACACGTTCAGCTATTAAATTCGGGGGAGTAGCCATTAAATCTGGAAAAATATTCTCATTTTTTAACTTTTGATCTTTCAACTTAAAGGTGTTTACTTTACTTCTTCTTATTTTCTCTGGATAGAATTTAATTAATGTAGAATAGTCTATTACAACATGTTCATTGTTGAAAACTTGTTCTTTTGCGATTTTAGCATTGGATGTGTTTTTGGCTATTTTATAATTCTCAACGATATTCGTAAGAACTCCAACGTCACCAACTCCACTTGTTCCTAAGGAGCTTTCAAAAATAGCTATTTTATAGTCCTGATCTTTGGAATTTAATTCTTCATCTTTTGCTATTAATGACTCGGTAGAACATCTATTAAATACTGTTTCATTGTTATTTATTTTATCCGCTAATTCAACGGTCTCTAAAATACTTGCAGGAGTTATACTAATATTTTTCTTTAAAGTAACGTTCTCATTGTTTAAGGTTAACGTCGCTCCTAAACTTGTTAGGGTTAAGGGGTTGTAACTCTTTAAAATAGATTTTAATAATGATACTGTTGTTGTTTTGCCTTTAACTCCTGTAACCTCGATTACAAATATTTTTTCTTTTTCCATCCTTTTTTTCCATTGTTTAAGTATGAATTTAACCGTCTCATGGTGTGTTAAATTTGGACCAATACGGCGATTAATTTTTTCTCTAATTTCATCTGGCTTTAATGGACTGTGAATGGGATAACTTATTAATAATTCCTTTTTATTATCTTCATTATCTTTATTTAATTCGCATATATTGCTTACAACTACTATATCATGTGTCGATAATCTTTTTTTATCTTGATTTTTAAGAGTCCCATATAAATCATGAACATAGACCTTGTTAAAATGGTCTAATTTTGATAGTTTAATGGATATTATAACTCCTCCGTGTGTTAAATCAACAACAAGAACATCCATCAAAACACCTTATTCATGTAATATAATTAAGATCGGATTTTTACCTACAAATACTTTATTTTTCTTTGGTATGGAGAGTACATTAAAATAATCAATCTTTAAAAATTTTTAGAATGTACTTTTATTTAAGAACAATCTCGATACACTTATTATTGTATATATAATATTAATATATATAGGATGTTAGAAATTGAGTGAATTTTCGAGCATTTTCCATGCTTATTTCATGATGTAACATGGCTCACATATATTGGAGTCTAAAAGTACACAATATTTAATCGTGAAAATTGAAAT
>JAITEE010000153.1 GCA_031282205.1 Candidatus Methanovirga aequatorialis
ATAAAGTTCAAAGTGAAGTTAATTTAATTACATTAGCACACAATTTAAAAATACTTCACAACAAAAACATCACAAATAAATAACCCTACCTCACAGGAAAAAATATCAATTTAATTAAGCATTTATCGATTTTAATTCTAATGCCAACGATTGCAAGTGTAAAAATAAACTCTAAAATCAAAAAACTAAAAAAAAAATACAAAAAAATCATTAAAAAAATCGAAAATTTAAAAAAATTAAAAATAAATTGTTACACACCCTAATAGAGTATAAATATAATAAAAAATAAAATAAGATTAATGAATTGTGATGATTAAAATTATAGTCTTTGCAAACTAATTCTAAAATTTTATTAGTTAAAATATTGGTCGTTCGTTTTTAAAAATGACATTTGAGTTAGTTTTATAAATGGTTGTAATACGACTAAATTATGTGATGATTTATATGGAATTTAAAAAAATTGGATTACCATTAGCGATTGTGGTTGCGGTAATAATTAGTTTATTGCCTTTGAATGATATTACTCCCTCAAATTATCCTAACCTTTCTTATGCTGGGCAGATGGCACTTGCATTGCTTATTTTTTCGATAATATTATGGGTTTCTGAGGTTGTTAACTTGGCTGTTACATCATTGATAATTCTTTTTATACAACCGATATTAGGAATTACAAGTTTTGATAATGCTGTTGTAGGATTTGCAAGTCCCATACTGTTTTTAATGATTGGAGGGTTTATTATTGCTGAAGGAATTAGTAAAAGTGGATTAGTTCAGCGTTTAACATATTTTTTATTGGATAAAATAGGAACAACGGCAAAAAAAGGACTTTTTGTCGCTGTGTTTTCAACTGGAATTTTATCGGCGTGGATTGAAAATGTCGTTGCCTTTGCAT
The DNA here is from genome assembly GCA_031282205.1 of Candidatus Methanovirga aequatorialis. Lineage (GTDB taxonomy): Archaea > Methanobacteriota > Methanobacteria > Methanobacteriales > Methanobacteriaceae > Methanovirga > Methanovirga aequatorialis. The sequence goes on from JAITEE010000153.1 coordinate 893, forward strand.
TGATCATTCCAATCATCACTGAAATCATAGATTTAATGGGTTGTGAAGGAGCATGTGAGGGGAACAGTAACTATGCGAAATCGTTAATTTTAGGGGCATGTTTTGCATCACTTGCTGGTGGTTTAGCGACTGAGATAGGAACCGCTCCAAATTTAATGGCGGCAGCCTATACACATATTCCTTTTGCAAGTTGGATGATATTTGGAATTCCAATATCTTTGATCTTACTATTTACAATATGGCAATTTTTAGGTATTGTCTTCCCTTCAGAAGTTAAAGGCATTAAGGGAGGATCGGATACCATTAAAAATAAAATTGAAAGTTTAGGCAAAATAACAAGAAACGAAAAATTGGCGATTACCATACTTCTATTTACAATCTTATTATGGATTACAACAGGGTTTACTGGACTGAATAGCTATTCAGTAGCTTTGATTGGTGCGGTTTTATTCTTCATGTTTAGAATTTTGGATTGGAAGGACGCTCAGAAGAACATTGATTGGGGTCTTGTTTTATTTTTTGGAGGAGCCTTATCTCTTGGGGCTGCATTGTTAAATACAGGTGCTGCAAGTTGGTTGATTAACGATGTTATACATGCACTTGGCCCTGATCCTAACGTTATAGTAATAGTTATTATTTTAATGATTGTAGGGGTTTTAATAACACAAGTAATGTCAAACATTGCTCTTGCAGCTATTTTGGTTCCATTGGCAGTTATAATGTCACAAGAACAAGGTTTAGCAACTGGTATTTATGCAGTACCAATATCTATTGCCTGTTCACTATCTTTCATGTTACCAATGGCTGATCCAACGGTTGCCATGGCATATGGAACTGGATATGTTAAAATTAAAGAAATTTTTAAGGCAGGACTGCCAATCGTTATCTTAGGAATAGTAGTCACATTAACCATTCTATTTACAATAGGTAAACCTTTCTTATCTGCTTAAATTTACAGCTAAAAGTTTTCATATAAAATAATAATAGTTAAACCTTTATCAGTAGTTCGTAAAGTGTTTTTATATTTTTGTTTTTTAAGTGTTTTTTGGTTTTATATTTTTTGGTTTTTATTCTTTTTTTTGTCAATTGGCATTCCATGTTCTATTTGAATTTGTTCGGTTTTATGTTTTTGGGTTTGTAATTTGTGATTTTCAGGTTTTTTATGTCTATTTTTAGGAATTTTTCCATAGAGCTGTTAGATTTCAAGTATTATTCTGTTATTGAATCCTAGTTTTACTTCACTTTCTCGGCTGATTTGTTTTAACATGGTTTTGAATCTCCAAGTTACTTTTTGTCGACCACCTTGTCGTGGTATGTTGAGATAGGTTCATTTGATGTAGATCCAAATGTTGATTAGTAGAAGACTTAATCCAATATATAATAGTCTTAATACTGGTTTTTTAGTGCTGATGTGTATTCGTGCTTGATTCATTAGTCGGTAGCTGGATTCTATATCCAAAACTTTTTATGTACTCTTTAAATGTGTTTTTTATGGGTAAGTTCATGTTGTATACTGCATATGCGAAATATTCTATTCCATTACGATTATATTTTTTGCCTTTAGAGTACTTAACCACTACATTAACTTGGAAAGTAGCTTCATCTTCCTTGGAACGCATAGTATATTCAGTAGAGTAGCTTTTTCTACCCTTTAATAGTTTTCGTATTCCTCCGCTAGGTCCCCTTTTAACATAAGGTATGATAAAAGGTATTTTTCTATTTTTAAGATAATTTATCACTTCTACTGTGAAGAACTCCCTATCAAGGTAAAGTCCTTTAATTTTAAACCTCATAGTTCTGATTTCATTTATTAAGAAGTCTATAGTGTCTTTTAATGTGTCTCCTTTCCTGATGTATTTTACACCTAAAGTGTAGCGTTTGTTTCTCAATATTAGATATATGGAAGCGTAGGCATAAAATCGGCTTGTTCCTTGTTTAGGTTTAGTTTTAATGGTATCGCCATTGTTTTTTTTCCTTTCCATAATATGGGATGTTGACAAAGTCAATAGCAAAGGTATTAAGTTTCTTGGGAACGGTTTTAGCTGCATGAATCTTCATTCTATCATTTAAATCCTCTTGAACTTCATTTAAATCGAGATTACAAAGCCTATGCCTAATGGTTCCTTCAGAGAGCGTCAATACAAAGATCACTAACGTGATTAACACTAGTTTGGGAATCACAGGCATAAGAAGATGACAAACAATTGTTCTATCACTATACACTATATTAGAGGCTGAATTCAACCCTAACAAATCTTCAACCACATTCACCGAAAGATCAATGCTGTCAAGCTAATATTTATTATTATGTTAAATATAAATATTTGTAATTGATTTGTTTTGGTTGTAATTGATTTGTTTTGGTTGTAATTGATTTGTTTTGGTGTTTTTTTATGGAATCTACTGATATTATTAATGGTTTTTTTGAGTTTATTAAGAGTGATGAAATTTTAGAAATTGCTAAATTAAATTCTAAAGCTTTCACTCGAAAAAGTAAGATGAATTTCACGAATATAATTCGTTTCATGCTTATTCGTGGCTCTGATAACGCTACTGTGGAATTAGATAAATATTCTAATTCTATTGGAATTCAACCAGTTAGCAGACAAGCATATTCTCTTATCTGACAATAAATCAACCCTCAAGTATTAAAATACTTGAATAATTGGTTAATTGACAAAATATACGAATTTTGAGATTATAAAACTTGTAATGATTATTTAATATTGGCTTTTGATGGTTGTTTACTTGATTTACCATGGATCAAAATTGAAAAGAGAATATTGGTGGGAAACTGATGAAACAAGTGAAGTTCAAGCTATAAAAGCACGATCCAATGGATTATTATGATTGTTTAAATAATATAAATGATAAACTTTGAATATAGAACCGTACAAAGATAGTGAAAAGACATTAGCAGTGAAAAATATAAAAAACTCAATAAAAACAATAAAAAACAAAAATCCCCTAATAATATTCGACAGATACTATGCATCATTAGAATTATTCAACTATACTATCCAAATTAAATATAAAATTCCTTTTCAGACTTAAAAAAAGCTATTACAAAGAAGCAGATGTAATCTGATCAAATGATGAATTCATCAACGTTAAAGTTACCAATAGCCGAATTAACCACATAAAAGACCAAAATCTTAAAGAAAAACTTAGAAAAATAAAACAATTCAATCTAAGAGTCACTCGGATAATACTGGAATCCGATGAAGAAAAATGGTTAATAAGTAATTTACCAATTGAAAAATTCAATACTAACGATATAAGAGAATTATATAACAAACGATGGAAAATAAAAACATTATAATGGGGCACAAGAATAGTTTAGAAATCAAAAGAATGACCGCTAAAAAAAAGATTAACCGTAGAACAAGACTTTTATTCAAAAATAATAAACTACAACATGGCACAAGAATATAATAAAAGATACTGAAAACGATATTGATGAAAATAAAAAAAAACACTATGAAATTAAGTATAAAAACAACCATATCATTGATTAAAAACTCCATAAACACAATAATAAACTCAAACACAATACACACATTCAAAAAACGTTACAAGAAACTAAAAGAGAAAATAAAGAAGAATTTAGTCCAAATAAAGCATAACAGAAAATTTCAAATACTAACAAAAGCAAAAAATACAAAATACCACCTCAATGGAAAATAAAAAATTTAACTTGACAGCATTGGTTATTAAATGGTATGATAACAAGTGTTACATTTATAAATTCTTCAAATTATGTTAAATCAACTGATTTAGAACTTAGAGATATTATTAGTCAAATAAGTGAAAATGATACAGTAATGTATGTAGGTTCTCCTCCTTCTTATATTTTTGGCTTTGAAAAGTATTATTTGAAGGGAAATAAGTTTTTTGAATATAATTTAACGAATATAACAAACAGTCATGACAATAGAAAAAATAATACGAAAAAGATTATATATATTTTTGATTACACTTTATATAGGGTAACTTGTATGATGAAAATCAATTAGTATTAGATGGGTTTAATTTAGATGTATATCCAATCCTGGATCTTGGTGTTATCCACATTATATTTATATAATCAATTATAAGTGACATTATATTTTATATAATCATGACGGAGTATTTATCAATGAAAGGAAATTTAATCGATAGACCAGAGTGTGTATTTCTAGTTTTAGCACTAATTTTTGGACTAATTTTTGTGTTTATCAATCCTCCTTTCGGAGTTGTCGATGAAGGTTCTCATTTTTATAAAGCTTTTGATATTAGTCGGGGCAATTTAATTCCTAAAGATATTATAATACAAATCCCTATAAGTATTCGTAACTTAGATAATTTTTCTGATAGTGAAATAACAAACTTTACCAAACTTTATTTTTACTCACTTCAACCTTTAAATGTTAATGAGACTTACGCAGTGAATATTTCGAATATTGCTATTTATCCTCCTTTACCTTATTTAGCAAGTGGGTTTATAATTTTTTTAGGCGATTTATTTAATTTTTCTCCTTTATCGTTAATGTATTTTGGTAGATTAGTTAATTTGTTAATTTATATAATCATCGTTTACTTTGGGATTAAGGTTACTCCTATTCATAAGTACGTTTTGTTGTTGGTTGCTTTAATGCCTACGACTCTTTATCAAGCAAGTTCTTTATCGGCGGATAGTTTGAATTTAGCACTTTCTTTTTTAACAATAAGCTTCTTTTTACATCTGGCTTTGGTTAAAGATAAAATTCATAATAAAGATATTTTGATTTCATTAATCTTGATTTTTACTTTGATTTTTTCAAAACAAGCATATGCACTGTTAGCATTCTTGTTTTTCATAATACCAAAAGAAAAATTTAAAGAAATATCAAGATTAACTTCATTTTTAATTGTTTCATTACCTTCTTTGATCTCATTGATTTTTTGGAATTTAACATTTAAAAGTAAATATTCTAGCCACATAGGAGAGTTAGTTTCATCTGATTATAATATACATTTTATTCTATCAAATCCACTAAATTTTCCAACTATTTTAATTAACACTTTAATAAAAACGTTTCCATCCTATATTACAACATTTGTTGGAATTTTTAGATGGAGTGTATATTATTTGCCTTTATATTTAATTTATTCATATTGTATAATTTTAGTGATTGCTTCGTTCTTGGATAATTCAAAATATGAACTATCTTTTAGAGAGAAGATAATTCCATTATTTATTTTTTCGGTAACTTCACTCTCAGTATTTCTTTTTGAATTTATTACCTACACTCCTATTGACTGTATTCATAGATATAAAATCATTGCAGGTGTACAAGGACGATATTTTATACCTATTGTTCCTTTATTTTTATTAATTTTTTATAACAGTAAACTTTCTAATTATATATCTACTAAGATTAAATCTCATATAAACATGTATAAAAATATATTACAATGTTTATGTATAATTTTCATTATACTATATTTAGTAGTATCTTCATATATTATATATTACGCTATCTAATTTAGATTTATAGGTTTACGCAATGAATGTTATAATTATCATTCCAGTTTTTAATGAAGAAGAGAATATTAAAGATGTTGCAAGAGCGTCATTAAAATATGGTGATGTTCTTGTTGTCGATGATGGATCTTCTGATGATACAAAAAAAAGAGCAGTTGAATCTGGAGCGAAAGTTATATCTCATGTGAATAATGAAGGTAAAGGTGCTGCAATAAAAACAGGTATTAATGAAGCCTTAAAATATCCTTATGATGCATATATTTTTCTTGATGGTGATGGTCAACATGATCCTAACTTAATTCCTTCATTAATTGAAAAATTGAATTATGTGAATGTTGTAATCGGTTCAAGGTTCTTAAAGAAGGAATTAAAAAATATGCCTTTTCAAAGAAGACTTTCAAATTTAATCACGACAGGTTTAATCTCTTTTATTTCAGGAATATCAATCACGGATAGTCAGTCTGGTTTTCGAGGAGTTACAAGAGAAATAGCCGAAATATTTTTAAGTAGTCCATATGATGATTATCGATTTGAATCAGATGTTTTAATCAGAGTTTCATCAAATAAAATAATAAAGTATGATGAAGTATCAATTCCAGTAATATATAACAATGAATCGAGTTATGTAACACACAAACACGCACTGGAATATGTTCTTTTTATTTCAAAAAACATAATTAAAAATATATTTAAGAGAATTTCCTAAATGTTAATAGAAATTCTCTAATGGGAGTTTCTATAAACCTGATAATTTTTCATGAATTTGAACTCTTTAATCTTTAATATATTTTTTCATGAAAATACGTGGTTTTAGAGACTAATTTTTATTTTTCTTCATTAAACATTTTCAAACATTTATAGTCCTTATCAAAAAGTTTATAAGTAATACTTTTCATATATTTAATTAGTATATGGAGTTTGTATTATGGTCAACATGGTTCAAAAGAAAATTAAAAATCATCTTTCTG
>JAITEE010000193.1 GCA_031282205.1 Candidatus Methanovirga aequatorialis
CTCTCCTAAGTTACTTTCAGTAACAAACAAAGAATGAATTCTTCTAAGTTGAAAATAAATTTTCAACAATAAATAATTTTTAATAAATATTGAATTTCATTAATATTAATAAAAATGAATTTAATAAAAACTTTCATGACACTAAAATATCGAAATAATTAAGTTGTCATGACAATAGTTATTAAAATTTTATGTATTCTTTCACTCCCAAAATAGTTGGCTGAGATGCTCTATATATGTTTTCAAATTCAAAAAGAGTAGTTGCTACAAGGAAAATTGATAGAAAACATAAATAACTGCTTATATTCAAAAGTATTAAGATATATTTATTAATTTAAGATATATTTAATTAAAAAAAGTACAATCATTGAAGAATTATTTTAATTTGATTGGTGACTAATTTTATTTATTTTCCCAAAACGATTTATCTTTTTTAGGGAATCTAAATTTTACTTCGTCTAATGCATAATCACAAAATGATACACACATTTCGATGTTATATCCATAAGGACAATTTTTACAACATTCATGTTCTACTATGCCGTCGATTGATTTCATCTGGTGTTCTCCAACAGTGTACAATTAATACATGTTTTTAAAATATTCTTATATGTGCATATATATTTTATCCATATATATTTTGTCTGTAAAACATTTTTAACTGTAAAAGGTTAAAATAGAATAAAATAGAAAAATATACTTATTAAATATTTAATAAAAATAAAATTGGTTAACTTTGAATTTGCACTTAATTATCAACGTCGACTAATTCAATGTTGATGGCGGGTTCTACTTTTCTTGAGTTTATTATCTCCTGGTCATATTTACCAGTTTCACAGTTAACACCAGTGATCTTAACAAACCAAGGTTCTAAGTTATCGACACCGTTAATCATCATGGTACGACTTTCACTTAACTTAATATAGGCATTCAGTACTTGGTTACCTTGTTTATGACTTTTGACATTATTAAGTTTACTTTCAAAGTTGTCCCAAAAAGTTTTCAGCTCAGGGCTAATAGATTTTTCTTTAACCTTTGGCAACTCATATTTCAACATTTCATCAAGTGCATGGCTATTTTTAATAGCTAATTCTTTAAATTCTTCAGGGTTATTAAGTGTCATAACCAACACTATTGACTTTATTATAAATAAACCTTTTCAATTTGGTATTATTTAAATAAAAAAAATTATTAAATTTGGTCGTAAAGATATTTTTATTAAATTAACCTTATAAAATTGTCAACGTTGGATGTTGATAAGGTTATAGATTACTTTATTAAATATGATATATCTGTTAAAAATATATCCGTTAAAAGGTTCATGTTCAAATTTTAGATCAATAAGGAAAAAGTAGTATGAAATACAGAGAATTGGTTGATGTTTATGAAGCATTATCACAAACAACAAAAAAGTTAGAGAAAATAGCGATATTAACAGATTTCTTTAAGGATGTTGATTCTAAGGATATAGATAAGGTTGTTTTGATGTCGCTGGGATTGGTTTATCCAAAGAACAGTGAGGAAGAACAAGGAGTTGGAGATAAAATTCTCATGAAAGCCATTTCACAGGTATTTGGGGTGCCTATATCAAAAGTTGAGGATAATGTAAGAGAATTTGGAGACATTGGTCAAGCTACAGAGAAATTATACAAAGAAAAAACTCAGCAAACCTTTTTATCAGAAGAATTAACTGTAGAATTTGTTTTTAATAATATTCGAAAGATTGCAATGATATCTGGAGGTAAATCACAGTCACGAAAGATGGATATTATATCTGGACTGTTGTCTTCTGCTTCTGGGATTGAAGCAAAATATATTTCAAAAACTATCCTTGAGGAACTTAGACTTGGTGTAGGTGAAGCAATAGTACGAGATGCCATATCCGATGCATTTGGAATAGATAAAAAGATTACTGAAAGAGCCTACATGTTAACCAACGATCTAGGTTTAGTAGCTGGATATGCTAAAGAAAAAGGTGAAGATGGTCTTAAAGAATTGAATTTAATTCCAGGCAGACCTGTTAAACCAATGTTAGCTCAACTATCTCCAGGTATAGATCTTAGTATTAAAGAGATGGGAGAGGCGATTTGTGAAACGAAGTACGATGGAATAAGGGTTCAAATACACAAAAAAGGAGATGAAATTAAATTTTTCACAAGAAAATTGGAGAACGTGACCAACGCAATTCCTGAAATGATCGAACCTGTGAAAAATGCATGTCCAAATGAGGATTTTATCATTGAAGGAGAGATGATAGCTACAAGAGATGAAAAACCTATTTCGTTCCAATATATCCTACAAAGAGTTCGAAGAAAATATGACATAGATAAAGCTATTGAAAATGTTCCGTTAACTTTGTATCTATTCGATGTTCTTTATTATCAAAATCCACTTATAGATAAACCATTAAAAGAAAGAAGGAAAATATTAGAACGAATTATTAAACCTAGAGAGAAAATAAATCTATCCACAAAGGTTGATGTGAATGTTGATAATATTTTTGAAGCTGAAAAACTATTTAAAGATTCAATATCTAAGGGACATGAAGGAATAATGATTAAAAATCCTAATGAGCCTTATATTCCAGGGATTCGTGGGAAAAAAATGTTGAAGTTTAAGGCAGAGCCTGAAACATTAGATGTTGTAGTAGTGGGAGGGACTTATGGTCTTGGTAGAAGGTCTAAATTCATTGGTTCATATTTAGTTGCCTTAAAACAGGATAATGAGTTAAAAACAGTGGCTCATGTTGCCACTGGTTTGGATGATGACACACTGGAACATCTAACTAACTTAATGGAGAAATATAAAAGATACGATAAAGGTACTAAGATATTTGTCGAGCCAAAAATAGTTCTTGAAATAGCTTACAGTGAGATTGTAAAAAGTCCAGAATATGAGGCAGGGTATTCATTAAGATTTCCAGTGGTTAAAAGAATTAGAAACGATAAGGGAGTAGATGATATTGGCACCGTTAAAGATTTAAAAGCAATGTTTAAATCTTGATCTTGTCATAGTATCAAGACAATTTAATTAAATTAATTTATATAATAGTACATTCATGTGTTATCATGATGAAAATGAATCTAAAATCTATTGAAATTTCACTAAAAAAGGTGTTGATAAAAAATTATCAAAATATTGTATTTGAAATATTAATAGTAAAAACTAAATTGTCTTAACAATAGAGTTCAAAATAGTTTAAATAAGAATGATGTATATTTTCATTAAGTTGTATTTGGCAACAACGGAAAATCGAAGATTTTTCCTAAATTCTCCTAAGTTACTTTCAGTAACAAACAAAGAATCAAAGATTTTTTTTTAAGCTGTTTTCGATAATAATCGAAGATTTCCCACTTTTAACTGTAAAAACGAGAAATAAATTCTTCCAAGTTGAAAATAAATTTTCAACAAGAAAATTTTTAGAGTAATTAGCATATTAAACTTTGTTAATTAAAAATTCGATTTATTTAATTGTGCAAAAACTTCAATTAGGGAGTTTGAATTTGGTTTTAATTTATATTATTGGAGCGTTCTCTATGAAAATTGTTAAGAATAATACTGAAATAAATTTGTGGGATAAGGATACAGAAATGTTGTTTTTTAAAGACGCCCTTAATTTCGCATCCATTGATCAACTGTTCTACAAAACGGATGATAAAAGATTTCTTGCTTTTTGGTTAAAGGGATATAGAGGGAAAAAATCAACATTACAATCTAGAAATTCATTAATAGGTAACTACACTGAAAAGTGGACTCGAGATTTGATTCAGAAATCTGTTGATGATTTAGGGCTTTATGTTATACAGGGTGCAGTGTGCGATGAATTGGGATTATCTAACAGATCACCCGCTGATGTGGTCATATCGGATTTTGAAGAAAGATTTTGGAATTGGGAATTGGTTAAAATAAATGGTAACCATAAAATTGATTGTGTTGGAGATTACAGTACCCATACAGGAACACCAAGTTTACTAAGATCTGACTCCATGTTAAAAGCTATTGGTAAGAGTATTGGTATAAGGGTTTCAAGTCTTAAATCATCCTCAATACCAATAATAATAGTGGTAATACTCCTATTACTAATAACTATGTTAAAAAATAGATCATCTTAAAAAATCAGGTATAATTCAAGGATTTTGGTCAGTGAATCCTAAACCATTGGATGAAAACAACGATTTTATACATAAAACTTTGCATGATGGTTTCAAAACCTTTCAAAATTTTTATGGGCTTGAAAATAGCATCAAAACGTTATTAAATAAGAATTTAAACTTTTTTTCGAGTATGAAAACTAAAAAACAATTAGGTGAATTTATTGAAATATCCAATAAAGAGAAAACATATGAAAAGAAAGCAGAAACCTTTTTAAAACTATTAAATGAATGAAATAATGCCAACCAAACAAAATGGAACAAAAACTAGTTTTTTTGGAATGTCAAAAAGAGAGAATCATAATTCTTCTATTTTTTATAATAGTAAGTTGTACACTGGAATGAATATTCCTAAAAAGATTAACTACATTTAGAACGAGATACCTGAAGATTGTATTAATAAATTATATTGCAATCTAGTGAATATATGGAAGAAGTACCAAATAATAGTGTTCATCTAATGATAACATCCCCACCTTACAATGTTAAAAAAGAATATGATGAAGATTTGACTTTAAATGATTATATCCAACTTTTGAAAAGAGTTCTAAAGGAAACTTATGATAAATTGGTTACAGGAGGACGAGCGTGTATTAATATAGCTAACGTAGGTAGAAAACCATACATTCCTTTACACGCCCATATCATCGAATTGATGATTGATATTGGATTTTTGATGAGAGGTGAAATAATTTGGAATAAATCTGCAAGTGCTGGTACTTCGTGTGCATGGGGCAGTTGGCAATCGGCATCAAACCCTGTCCTCAGAGATGTTCATGAATATATCCTAATTTTTTCAAAAGACACATTTTCAAGAAAAAGGCGATAAAGAAAATACCATTTCTAAAGATGAATTTTTGGAGTTTACAAAGAGTGTATGGAACTTCCCAACAGTTTCAGCAAAACGTATCGGACACCCAGCTCCTTTTCCAGAGGAGTTACCTTATAGACTGATCCAACTATATACTTTTAAAAATGATGTTGTTTTGGATCCTTTTATGGGTAGTGGGACAACTTGTTTGAGTGCTTTAAAAACAGGAAGGAGGTACATAGGCTATGATATTAATGAAGATTATACTAAATTAGCTCAAAAAAGGATTAATGATTCTAAATTTCAGAAAAAATTATTTGATTTATAAAACTACGAACGAGTTATAGGTTTTTAACTAAAATTTGCAAGAAATCAATCTATTAAATTTTTCTTAAATTCTTTATTGAACTTGTCTTCGGCAATGATCTATGATTTTCGTTTCTTTTAATTTTAAACTTACTTAAAGTTTAGAAATTTTTGATTTTCTTTATTGAACTTGTTCAATTGAGTCGTGGTAAAAAATCAAATTTTTAAAGATTTTGCTAAATTTAATTCCAATATTTACTCTTTAAATTTTATTTAATCCATGAATTTATTCTAATTATAAGAATATAGTTATAATGAAATTTTAAATTGAATTTTAATGTGATTTCAACGATTAAATTTAAAATAAAGAAATTCAAAATTTTAGTGAAGCGACTTTTGGCCACGACTCGTAATTTAAAATTTTATAAATTTAAAAATGACCATTTTAATAAATTATAAATAGTAGTTATTTAATAAAATACATTATTTTTTGTTTAATGATTCTATTATTACTGAAAGGTGATGGAGATTAGGGAAAAAATTAGTAATAAGAAAATATATGTGGAAGGGAAAAAGATTCCAGCCAAGGAAAAAGATAAGAAGATAAAGGAAAACAAATCTAAAATACCTGCCTTTTTCCGATGAAAGATAATATTGGCTTATCTTCACTCTATTACTCAGAATGATACGGATGAATAAGGGATTAAAACTAATTATAATTGGATTAGAACAGGAATAATAGGTGTTTTATTGGCTATTTCATCCAATGATTTTTAGTGAAAATATGGATACGATATTGGTAACCATTATTTATTAGATATTTCAATATTTATTCTGAAATTTTTATCCTTTTTAATTAATTTAGCTTTTATGGGAATAAAATGTGAATCTATTAAGTATCTTAGGTATGTTACTTCGTTCTTGGGTAGTTTAAGTTTGGTTTTTATTTTAAACTTATCTTTTTTTATTTGACAGGATATTTTCCCGTTTCTATCAAGATATATTTCTGTTTTTAAATCATCAATATTTTTTCTAATCCTTTCACTTTCAAAGTTTGTAAGATTCAATCCAGCGGTTAAGTTTAAGGGACGGTTACCAAAGTTTATCTTATTTTTTTTAAACTTATAATTCGCCTCTGTTGCACTCACTCCTTTTTTATTTTCTGATGCAACATACCATGCTCGTTCTATTACTTTGTCGACGCTTTGTTCAGGTGGAATAACACCCTTATTTTCATAACTTCTTATAAGTTTTAACACTTCTTCCTTTTTGACGTTTTCTTCAATGGAGCTAATAGCCAATCTTGTTAAAACTGGACCATAACCTCCTCGTCTAAAAGTTGCCCAAACAGACTCAAAATCATGATGTACTCGTCTTTTTATAATCTCATTTATCACGTTTCCATTTAAGTAGGCTACTTTTATTAAATCTGATCTTGAATAGCTATTTAATTTATTTAGAACGTCCTTCCAATCTCTTTTCTTGTTAAGATTATTTTTTTTAATTTCTCTTTCAAGTATTTTAACCGTTGATTTTGGAAGTAGTTCTTTTATATCCTCAGGAATTTCCATATTATTTTGAATTATTCTGTTGCGAATATCTCTTCCAGATATTTTATCTTTAACTTTCAACTCTGGGATCAGATGGAAGTTCATGTTCTTATTATATTTTCTTTTTAAGAATTCATTCGCTGCGAACCATCTAATGACGTTTCTATTTGGAAGGTTTCTATCTATTCCAATGAAAATCCCTTGCTTTACGAACTTTTTAGAGTGATCTTCAATTTCTGTTTTTGAAACATCTGCCGCATCTACGTAATCAACAACGTTATCCTCTATCATCCTGGCTATTCTAATTGGAACAGAGTAGGATAATGTTAAACGGTGATGAAGCCCTTCAATAGGTATTACTTCATCCGCACCTAATTTAAGAGTCATTTCCCTTCTTGCTTCATACGGTGTGAAAAATGGGCCGTGATTTGCACTGTAACCTTTGTTAAGATAGATGGCTATCTTGTCTCCATGCTCATCACTTATCTCTTTAGCCTTAGCTATCAGTTTTTCGTGTCCTTTGTGAACTGGATCAAAGTCGGCACTTATTCCTACCATTTGGTGTTCATTTAAAGCCATGCTTACTTTTATATTGTGGTACTTGTATTATAACTTCTTTAAAAAGGATAATTTGGTTGTTCATATGATTCAACTATTCATCAGATAATTTTAATATACCAGCTATTATTAACCATATTCCAACGATACTTCCTAAGATTATAGGATTTTTAATAAGTGAACCAATGATGATGTATAAAATTCCTAATGTTATTCCGCTTATTCCTGTCCAATATCCTATTTTGCTGTCTCTACTTCCTATTAATGCAATGAGACTTATAATCATCAACAGTATTCCTAGCAAATAAAGATTTAAGCTTATTAAAAATGCTGTTATAGCTGGACTGAAAAGTACCATTATACTTAGTATAAATAGTAGCATTCCAAAAATTATATACACTAAGGATGTTTTAGGGGAGAAATCTATTTCAGCCATTCCATTGATGATTAAAAACATGGACAACAGTAGTATTGATATTCCACTTATAACATCCACGGCTAAAATCCCTAGTATTGGGAAAGCAAGAATAACAACACCCAATATTATTGATATAATACTTGTAATACTCTTTTTCATTGAAAATACCTCTGAAAATAAGTTATTTTAATAACTTATCACTTGATTATACATTACTACTCGTAGTTAATTTAACATAACATCAATATTCTTTTTTATTTAATATATATTATATTTATATAGTTTTTATTGGTATAATAAACTATAATATTTTTTTATAAATATGGTCCTTTTTGAAAGGTTCTTAATTCTTCAAGTGAAAATTTTTATACTAGATCGTTCATTTGATTTTATTATAACGTCCTTTATTTGAACATATTAATTTATAACGATGATTATCTACACCGAAGTAATTGATATAACGTTCTATGGGTTTACTTATTTTGTGTTATATATTAAATCAAGGTGTCTGATTTATTGGTGATCAACGAGTCCTGTAATTTCTTGAATTTCTTTGTAACCTTTGGAAATCAGTATCCCTACTAAAAGTACATTCAAATACACATACTTATAAACAG
>JAITEE010000031.1 GCA_031282205.1 Candidatus Methanovirga aequatorialis
CGTAAAGATATGGATTTGGATATTGAAGACGATATTTCAGTATATATAAAATCTTCAGATGAATTCAAAGCTATTATTACAAATCAAATCCCGTTTATTTCCCATGAAATAAGAGGAAAATAATGTTGAATTTAAAGAAATCGCTGAAAAATTAGAATCAGATGGAATGTATGCAAAAGATTGGAAAATTGAAGATGAAAAACTTAAAATTTGGATATCAAGGGATTAAATCCCTTTAAATTTTTATTAGTATCCAGTAACCATATTTTATGATGAATAATCTATTAAATTCAGTATTTATATTTTATGAGAGATGGACAAAAGTCTAAATTTTAAAATTAAAAAGCTTTTAAAATGCTTTAATTTAGAAAATAAGAAAATTTTTTCTTAAAATTTATAAATATTTTATTAAAATAGCTATTTTAATTTATAAAATTTTAAATAGACAATTTTCATGAGAGTTAAAACAATTTGATCTCTTGCAAACTTTAGTTAAAGGCCTATAAAAAACAAAAATATAAAAACACTTTACGAACCTACTGATTATAATTAAATCTCACAAAAGATTATTTAACTCAAAAGTCTTGATAATTTCCCTCATGCATTCTAAATCCTTGAACATGTCCCCATGTCTTACATCAAGATGTACCCTCTTAAAATTTGTGAGATATCTTCTGAATCCATTAAGTTCTTTCATGTTTCTAGGAAAATTTTCTATAACCGCAATGTAGTAGATAGTGTTCGTTTCGATAGTAGTTGAAGGAACGTACTCTATTGATAGCCGTATTACATGTGTATTATCATCAATGAAATCCTTAAGCATTTTTTCAAAAGACACACTGTCTCTTTCAATTCCAATGCTTTCAATCTCTTTAATTGCATGTTTTTCAATCTCCTCTTTTATCTCATGTTTTTCAAACTCCAGATTAGTGTTGCCATAATTTATAGCAGGATCAAATAATAAAAGTTGCTTAGGTTTTTTATTCATTTTTTCAAGTTGACAGGTCATTTCAAAAGCAATTAATCCACCTAAAGACCAACCACCAAGGATAAAGTTATTATCATTTATTAAATTTGATCTTTTTATGTACTCTATATATCTTTTAGCGATAGATTTTATGCTAGTCAGTTTACTGTTTACAATATGATAATTGTCTAAAATATAAAAAGGAGAGCTTTGTAGAGTTGCTTTATCTAAAAGTTTTGCAAACTTCATATAACTTGCTGCACCACCATGTCCTCCTGGGTGAATAAATATTAGTCTTGTCCTGTTCTTATCTCCCTTCTGATACTCAAAAGGCAAATTATTTCCAATAATATCCAATTGGGACATTTCAATATTCCTTGATATTGACCTTATGTCTTCATAAATCATTGAAGGCTGCAAATTCACCCTGTAAATCTCAAAAACTTTTGAAATAAAACGTAATAAAGACAAAGAAGTTACACCTATATTTAATAAACTATTGTTAACTCCAAAATCATCATAACCGAGTATATCAGCACATAAATTGAATATTTCTTGTTCTAATTTTGTATTTGGAGCTATAATTTCATCTAAATCAAGTTTCGGAGCTGGTAAAGCATTAATATCAACTTTACCCGAATTATTCAAGGGTATTTCTTTTAAATATTTATAAAATATAGGAATCATGTATTCAGGAAGTGATACTCTCAATTCATCTTCTATTACTTTATTACTTATTTTTTCTTTTCCTTGATAATAAGCAACCAACTGACCATCATTTACCGTTACTATTGCTTGATTTACACCATCAACCTTTGTTATTGTGTTTTCTATTTCTCCCAACTCTATACGATATCCTCTAAGTTTCACTTGAAAATCACGCCTACCCATAAATTCAAGATCGTTATCACGGTTTAATCTGACCAAATCCCCAGTCTTATATAACCTGTCATTAACATTTAATTTTTTTTGTTTTTCTGTTTGGTATGGATTTGGTATGAATTTTTCACTTGTTAATTCAGGATTGTTTAAGTATTCTCTTGCTAAACCTACACCACCAAGATATAATTCTCCTATGGCTCCTTTAGGGAGTAATTTTTGGTTATTATCAAGTATATAAAATGTTGTATTTGATATTGGTTTACCTATGTTATTTTCTCTATTATTTATTTTGTAGTTGTGTGTAGTTGTATATATTGTATCCTCTGTTGGACCATAAGCATTAATCACGTTTATGCCATTATTTAAATAAAAATCAATTATTTCTTTTTTAGTTTTATCTCCTCCAACTATTAAGGTATCTAATTTTAGTAATATGCTTGTATCTAATAGTGCTGGTGGAAGAAATGCTATATTAATAGTATTTTTTTCTATAAATTCTTTTAGTGATGATAAATCCTTTCTTACTTCTTCATCTAATAGATAAGCTGTAGATTGTGAAGTAATTGTCATGAACAATTCCCAAACAAATGCATCAAAAGTGTAATTAGCAAAAATTAGTATATTCTTATTAAATGTTTGAAAATATTCCTTTTGATTATAAATAGTGTTATACAAACCTTCATGCTTTATCACCACACCTTTAGGTTCACCAGTCGTACCAGAAGTATAAATAACATAAACAGGATCATCCAAACCAACACCATTATTCAAATTATTAGAATCAAAATTTCCAAGCATATTATTTTCAAATAGTTCTTGGACATTTATAAGATCTATAAGGTTGTTATCACCCACAATCCCGTTTGATATGTGTGGGTAATTATTATTATCAACTAATAAAAGATTAGCGTTGGTATCGTTTAGTATGTATTTTATTCTGTTTATTGGATAGTTTGGTGCTATTGGAACGTAAGCACAGTTCGATTTTATAACAGATAGAATACTAATAATCATAAATGGTGATCTATCCAATATCAAAGGAATAAAAGCATTATTATTAATCTTCTTCTTATCCACAAGATATCTTGCTAATCTATTCACGCATTTATTTAATTCATTATAGGTTAGTTTTTCGTCTTTATAAACAATGGCTGTATTATTAGGGTGATTTTCAACGCATTCTTCGAATAAGTCAATTACAGTTTTGTTGTTAGGGTTGTTATCTATGAAATTGTCGTTTAATTTGTTTATTAGGAGATATTCTTCTTTTTTTGAGATAGGTTGTATGTCTTCTATTTTTTTGTTTAAGTTATTAAGAATATATTTTAGGATTTTTTGGTATGTATCCACAAAGGATTTAATAAATTTATTTGAATAAGCGTCGGAGTGTTGGAACTTCAACTTGTATTCATTATCTGTTAGATCTACATCGAGGATCAGATCAAAAGAATAGTTGAAGTTATCACCTGTGAAATCTGTGAAGTCTTTGATGTTTTTGTTTTTTACCTCATCAACCTTCAATTGGTCATGCCTATAGTTGTAGGCAATAGACACTTGATAATCGTATTCTTCTTTTAAATCGAGGACAGAATAAAGATTATTCCTATTCACATCTATACTTATGTCTTTAATCTCTGTAATATAATTTTTAATTGTATCTTTACTATTTAATTTAATTGCGAAAGGTAAGGTGTTTGCAAACATACCAACAGAACTATAGAATAATGGAGTCTTTGAAGAGACAATATTCGCAATTAAAACATCGTCTTGGAGGGAGTATTTAGATACAGCATACACAAAACATGACAACAAAAAATTAGACGCAGAAAGATTGTTATCCTTACAAAAATCATCTAGCATTGTTTTATTAATTGAAAGTAAAACTTTATTAGAATCATCTCCCTTAATTGTTTTATCTAGAAGTTCACTTTGAGAAGATATGTCTTTTAACAGGTTATTATAAAATTTTTTTTGTTTATTGAACTCTTTTGAATTTATTATTTTCTCTTCAAGATAATTTGAATAGAAAGCAAGATCATCCACATCCAAATCTTCATCATTTAGAATGCCATTTATGGTTTTCATAAAAGGAATAAAAGAGGAACCATCAAAGATGATATGATTAAGATCCAAAAATAAATAATTAACATCATCATCTGTTAATATATACACCCTATAAAGGTTAGAATCTTCTTCTAATGTGAACGGCTTTATTAAATCTTTAATTAAATCATCAACACTATCGCTATTATTCATTGGGATTTTTGTTATTTTAGGTTTATCTGGTTCATTTCTCTTTAAAAGTATTTTATCATCTCTTATCTTGATCGTGCTGTTTAGATAAGGATAAAGGTAAAACAGTTCTCGTACTAATTTTTCTGTATCTATATTTTTAGTGAATTTTATTAAAAATGGGATATTATATTCTATACCTTGTCTTTTTAACTGTTCAAAATAAACACCCAACTGATTCTTCTTCAAAGGATAAAGATATTGTCTACCCGCATCTTTGAATTGATTATAAAATTTATTAGTCTTCTCTTCATTGCTTATTATCTTTGCAATATTTGAAATCGTAAAATCATCATTTGTTAATAAATTACTCTCTAAAACATCTATGTGATACTTTTCATATATTTCACCAACAAATTGTAGTTTAAGTATTGAATGTAAACCAGCACTCTCAAGATCAGAATATATTGAAAAATTAGAAAAAGTAATCCCTAGTAGATTAATTAATTCCTCTTCTAATTCACTCCTATCTTCTAAAACACCTCCATCATATTTATTATTCAAATAAATATCATAGATATTCTTAGGCAAAGCATTTTTTCTATCCACTTTACCCATATTATTCAATGGAATAGAATCTATCCTCTCTATAACAGAAGGAATCATGTAAGAAGGAATCATCTCTGATAGTTCTTTTTTCATTTCTTCAACATCTACTTCATCATTTGTCACTACTCCTGCATATATTTTTATGTCGTTTTCAATGCTGGTTATCCGTGATACATCAAAACCAGAAACTATACTCTCCTTTACTCCTTCAATTGAATTTATAGAGTTTTCCACTTCACTTGGCTCCACCCTGTAACCATGAACATTAAACATGAAATCCTTTCTTTGAACATAGACAATATCACCATTTTCATTGGTATATGCTAAATCACCAGTTCTAAAAAGAACCTTATCTTCGTTAGACTTCGAGTAAGGGTTAGGTACAAATTTTCTATTAGTTAATTTTTCATCATTTAGGTAACCAACAGCTATTTGTCGTGCTATATGGATTTCACCAAGCTCACCTTTACTCACCTGCTGTAGATCGTCATCTAAAAGATAAACCTCAACACCACTCAAAGGTTTTCCAATTGGAGTGTCTTTATAAAACTTATCAATTTCAAAATAAGTCATATAACTACATTCAGATGAACCATACGTATTCAACAAGGTTGTTTTATTAGAGTAGATATTACTTACTTTATCTCCAGCCAGTATAATTGTTTTAAGAAGACCATCGCCATACTGTAGGAAAGTTTTTGCAAATTGAGGAGGAAAAAAAGAAGAATTGATATTATTTTGACTTATGTATTTCATGAGATAGTTAATATCTATTTTGTTTTTATCAAAAATCATGTAAAGACATTCACCATGATTTATTGTACATAAACAAGAAAGTAGACTAGCTAAAAAAGAAATGGAAGAAATTAGAAGACAATTTTTAGTATTATTTCCATATATCTCCTCTGTTTGAGTATTGACACTATCTGAAAGTTGTTTGTAGTTAATCATCACACCCTTAGGTTCACCAGTCGAACCGGAAGTAAAAACAACCAAAGCCAAATCATCATCAGTTATATATCTTTTTTTATCCACAGGTTTTTCAGATATCACATCCAAGTATTCTAATTCACCAATAAAATCATCATCAATAATTACACTCGCATTAACCTGTTTTAATAAATATTCAACCCTTTTTGCTGGAGTATTTTTATCTATAAAAGTACACGTAAGACCAAGTTTTAAAATCCCATATATACAAGCAACAGAATAAACAGACTTATCTATATAAACTGGGACTATCAATTTTGAGTTGTTATTGTCTTTGCCTTCATTGATATTTAAAATATGAATTTTCTGTTCTAATAGAAAAGCTATTTTGTTTATTACCCTATCCAACTGACTATATGTTAAACTTTGTCTTTCCTCGAACTTTACTGCCATAGTATTTGGGGAAGTCTTTACAACTTCATCAAAGTTTTGTAAAATACTTTTAACAAACATCATACTCCTCCAGAGAATTTCTATTAACCTCAGGAAATTCTCTATGATACACTATAATTTTATTATCTTATAAATGTTTCGATTTTATTCTCATCTTATAGCCTATCTAATACATCCTCTAAAATTAATCATTTGCTCTCTCTCTATGAACTTAATAAAACCATAAAAAAAATAAAGCTATTTAAGGGTAGCAAACTACCATAAAAAAAAATCACACTAAAAAAAGGCAAGAATAAAAAAACTTAAATACTACTGCAAATCATAAAAAAAAACATATGAAAAACCTACACAACCATTTCTTAAAAATTCAATACAGCAAAGTCGAAGAACTATGCGATAAACTATCACGTAAACCCTCCCACCCATTGGGATAGTATTTAGACCCATAATCAAAGGAATCTATAATAATCAAACAGACAAAGGTGGAAGACCTAATACTGATGAAATAGTCATGTTAAAAATGCTAATTCTCCAATCATGGTACGGTTTATCAGATCCTGAACTTGAAAAACAGGTTAA
>JAITEE010000098.1 GCA_031282205.1 Candidatus Methanovirga aequatorialis
ACATCTATCAATTATTAGTCCAATTATTTCTTATAAAAATTCTCTAAATTAAATTTAAGTAGATTATATTGGATATTAATTAATTTTAAATTGACAAACTTTACCAAAATCATTATAAATCGAAAAGTTTAAAAATAATCCTAAATTTTATTTCTTTATTTTACCCTTAATTTTCAAAACAAATGAAATCTATTGTCATGAAAAATTAATTTTCGCGATAATTTTATATATAGTTTTTATGAATAATATAAATAAAAGATTCACGAATTAAGCTGGAATTTCACTAAAACGATACAAATGAAAAAAATTATCAAAGTATTATATTAGAATAATTAAATTTTCACAACACTATTGAGTATTTAATTTTAATTATTTTCAAAAGTTTGGAGTTTAACTATATTTTAAAGTCATTGAACAACTACAAGTGTTCTTTATTCCATCATGGCGTTATGACAATTTAAATCTTATGATAATTTTATTAACACTAAAAATCGGAATAGTTAAATTGTCATGATAATTCTTAAAAGTTTGTTCTAAAAGTCAAAATCTATCTTTTTTTAGCTAAACCTTTTAGTTCAATTAAATGATCTCTTAATTTGGCTGCCTTTTCAAAGTCTAATTGAGCTGCAGCGTCTTTCATATCAGATTCTAAGTCCTGAATTAAGATGTTCAAATCGTCTTTCGGAATCTTCACTAAATCTTCCTTTTTATATTTCTTCTCCTCATCCACCTTACGCTCTTTTAAGGTTCTCACAACGGTTTTTGGAGTGATGTTGTACTTTTTATTATGTTCCATTTGAAGTTTTCTTCTCCCTCGTGTGATCGTTACAGCTTCTTTAACAGAATCATTTAAATTTTCAAATTCATCCGCTTTATCAACGTACATTAAAACTTGACCATCAACATTTCTTGCAGCTCTTCCAATAGTTTGTATAAGTGAGGTTTTTGAGCGTAGGAACCCTTCTTTATCCGCATCTAAAATAGCTACAAGTGAAACTTCAGGTAAATCAAGACCCTCCCTAAGTAAGTTCACTCCCACCAAACAATCAAAATCTCCTCTTCTCAACTCATCAATAATATCTATTCTCTCAAGGGTATCTATTTCTGAATGCAAATACTTTACTTTCACACCAATTTTACTGTAGTAGTCAGTTAAGTCCTCAGCCATTCTTTTGGTTAACGTTGTGACCAACACTCTTTGGTCTTTTTCAACTCTTTTTTTAACTTCACAAAGTAAGTCATCAACTTGATCTTGAACAGGTCTAAGTAGTATCTCTGGATCTAGCAATCCAGTTGGTCGAATGATCTGTTCAACAATATTTAAACTTCGTGAAAGCTCATAATCTCCTGGTGTAGCTGAAACATAAATTACTTGATCCACAGACTTCTCAAATTCATCAAATCTGAAAGGTCGATTTTCTTTAGCCGATGGTAATCTAAAACCGTGTTCAACTAAGGTTTCTTTTCTTGACTTATCCCCATTGTACATTCCTCTAATTTGAGGAACGGTAACATGGGACTCATCTATGATCGTTAAAAAATCTTTTTGGAAATATTTTAATAGGGTATATGGCATTTCCCCCCATTTTCTATCAGAAAGATGAAAAGAATAATTTTCTATCCCTGGGCAGTATCCCATTTCACTTAACATCTCCACATCGTACTTGGTTCTTTGTTCAAGTCTTTGAGCTTCTACAAGCTTATTTTGACTATTAAGTTCTCTTAATCTTTGGTCAAGTTCAAGATTAATATCATTTAAAGCATGTTTAAGGTTATTTTCACCTATAACAAAATGTTTCGCAGGAAAAATCATTATTCTCTCAAGATCATTTACTTTCTTACCTGTAACTCTATCTATTAATGATATTCCATCGATCTCATCTCCAAAAAGTTCTATTCTAATTGGATTAGAACCATGAACAGGGTTAATATCAATCACATCCCCATTAACTCTAAACTGACCAAAATCAAATTGGATATCGTTTCTCTCATATTGCATATGAATTAAGCGACTTAAGATCTCACTTCTATCAATTCTATCTCTTAAGGATAAAAAAAGTTTAAATTCACTGTAGTCCTCTGGTGATCCAATACCATAGATACATGAAACACTTGAAACTACGATTACATCCTCACGAGTTAGAAGAGATTGTGTGGCTGAATGCCTCATCATATCTATTTCAGCGTTTATCGATGCTTCCTTGTCAATGAAGGTGTCTGTTCTTGGAACGTAGGCTTCAGGTTGATAGTAATCATAGTAACTAACAAAGTACTCCACTGCATTATCTGG
The DNA here is from genome assembly GCA_031282205.1 of Candidatus Methanovirga aequatorialis. Classification (GTDB taxonomy): domain Archaea; phylum Methanobacteriota; class Methanobacteria; order Methanobacteriales; family Methanobacteriaceae; genus Methanovirga; species Methanovirga aequatorialis. Next base: position 2,291 of record JAITEE010000098.1, read on the forward strand.
GAAAAACTCTTTGAACTCTTCATAAAGTTGAGCTGCTAAGGTCTTATTATGAGAAATAATCAACGTTGGCTTCTGAACATCTTCAATAACACTTGCCATTGTAAACGTCTTTCCAGATCCAGTGATCCCAAGCAGTGTCTGTTCATGCAGTCCTTTCTTTATTCCGTTTGAAAGTGATTTAATAGCCTTTGGTTGGTCTCCAAGTGCTTTGTAGTTAGAGTTTAATTTAAATTCTTTAGATTTTCTTATTTTTATCACCATGTAATTAAATGTCTAAGTTGGACAACAAATCCAATTGGTAAAAAACCACAATTTTTGTATTTTATATTATACCAAACGTATTGTCATGACAATTTAGTTTTTACTATTAATGTTTCAAATATAATATTTTGATAATTTTTCGTTTGCGTTTTCTTTCGTGAAATTCCAGTTTATTTTATATTTATTTTCATTTCTATAATTCTGATAAGCCTTAGTTTCACTAATTAATAGATTTTTATTCTTTATTCTTTCAGGTGCATTGTACATCCATTACATTAATTTCAATTTCAGCCATATTAAGCCAACTTGCATGTTTTGGAGTATAATAAAACATTACTTTACTTATTAACCTTATAGCTTCTTTAAATTCAAAAGTCTCAAGAATAGAAAGATAAGTGTGAGTATTTAAATTATCCATAATAATTCTTAGCTTTTTAGCTTCAGGAAATGCATTATCAACTAAATGTTTAATATAATGGGCGAAATCCGATTTTGTTCGTCTGTCTGTAACTGTTATGTCTATTTTACCTCCATTAATGTCAACAGCAACAAAGATATTGGCTGTTCCATTTCTTTTATACTGATAATCGTACTTTTCAGGACTTCCTGGTTTCATTGGAATTCTATTTACAGTATCATCTATTAGGGGTTTTATGCTTCTCATCAAAGCAGATTATTGGATATTGAGGAGTATACTCCTGTGAATATAGTTTTAAAATAGTATACATTCTTTTACGGTATTTTATTGATTTCTTTTATGCACCTCATTTTTTTGGTCCATGGCTTTGTGTCGCTTTTTTTAAAACAAGTCGAACAGTTTCACGATTTATAGTTTCAAAACCAGTTTTTTGTTTCATTTCTTCAGCAACTAACCTAGCAGTCCATTGTTTCCTCCCTTCGGGAGGATCAGTACATGCCAATGCAATTATTTCAGCTTCTTTCTCATCATCATATTTCTTTGGCTGGCCAGAACGTGGTTTATCATTTAAAGCAGATTCTAATCCTTCATCTAAATATCTTTTTTTAATTTTACTCACAGTTTTAGGAGTTATATCCAATATTTTAGCAATTTCTTTTTGATTTAAATCACTATTATTGAGTAAAACAAGTATAAATAGTCTAAACTCTTCTTTTGATTTTTTCAACAATTTATTTACAGTTACTTCATCTTCTTCTTCCAACTTAAATTTCATAAGAGAATATATGAACTTACTACTATATAAATTAACTCAATTAATTTGTTCTAACAGTATGTCAACTGTTTACTCATATTTTAAGATAGAAAAAATAATTGTTGCCCAACTCTAAAAATAAATAACTAAAATCGTCTTTTTATTGCCTAATATCTTTCACTTGTATTTAATGAACTTTTATAATATGATCTACTTTATCAAAAAGTTCATTATCTTTATAAATTAAATGGTTATCTTTAATAATATCTGTAAATTCTTTTTGCTTCTTTTTCACATGTAAACAAAACTAAAGTTATAACTTCAGAAACTATAAGATCAAATATTACTTTTTTCAGTTTGGAAGCGATTAAACAGCTCTCCCATGTCATTGTTCAACGTTAGATGCAAGAGAGATGATAAAATATCCTGTGTTCAAGTTATAGTTTTTCCTGATTTCCAAAGAAACCAGTTTGAAAAGATTTTGAAATTTTTGTTGTAAAACATATTTTCACCAAGTGTGCTATGTTTCATAGAATATTTAAAAGTTACTGTTACAATGGAATAAAGAATATTTGTAATTATTCATTTGATTTTAAAACATTATTTTTAATTAATTTTTATTTAAATATTATTAATTATTAAAATAACCATTAAAATACTTTTATTTTTAAAAATATTAATTATAATTTCTTTAATTAAAAATTTAATAGTTATAATTAATTATTAAAAATTTTATTACCTACAAACACTATTTAATACACCATAATCTAAAATTATAAATCGATTCCATCTTTATAAAAATAAATTTAAATTTATAGAGTAAATAAAGTTTTTTTATGTGACGTAGTCTAACTTGTTTAAATAAAGGATAAAGAGACTCGAAAAATATTAAAAGAATTTATTAAGCTCCCAAAACTTTTACTCCCCTTTAATAGCTATCAGTTAATGAACTATAATTATTACACTCCTATTATCAAAATCACTGCCAAATGATAATGTTTCATGAAATTTTAAATCATTTATTCTATTTAGAAGTTACTTATTACCTCTTTTAACCAAAAATCTTCTTGTTGTTTTTACTGATTATCTTTTGGAATTCTTTTGAGGCACTACCGTAGTCTACTACGTCCACTCTATATGGCAAATTAGATTCCTCAAATGCCATTTGAAGGTCTATTTTTGTCTCTGGTTCCAATCCTTCTTTGCAAATGAATGCAAGATCTAAGTCTGAAAAAAGTTCATTATCTCCTTTTAATCTAGAACCAAAGAGTAAGACTTTACAGCCATTAGAATACTTTTTAATAATACTCTGAACTATTTCCATTTCTTCATTTGATATGGGAATCATATAACTCTCCACAAATTAAAGATCTTTAACTTTCTCTTCCAATACTAAAATAAACTTTTTTACATATTTATCAAACTCTTTAGCACTGATATATACCTTTTCTGCAATTTCTTCATCGTACATGTGGGATGTCGAATTTCTTGCGTTATGGAATTCCATCCATTTGTAATAATCATCTATAAGACCTCTTTCACCAGCATGTCTAAAAAACCCCTTTCTTGTAAGACTATCCTCCCTTCCTTCATCGATTTTGATAAATTTTTTCATAGTTATCCATGAAAGTTCATAAAGGTATTCAAAATGTTGTATTAATCCAGCACGAACCATTTCATCTGTATAAAAAGGATTATCAGAATCATCTTCTGATTCTACCATTTTCACATATTCCAATGCGTTTATATATGAGTTGTATGCTTTTAGCAATGAAGTTAAATCTAATTTTTTTTCCATAATCATCACATTAGTTAATATAATCAGTATCTCTAGGTAAAGTTCTTTGAGATGGATGAAATGGCTTGTATCATCTTTTAGGACATTTTTATTTTTCAATTTAATTTTAATCCTACTATAAAACCATCTTAAATAGTTAAAAATTTTTCTAATGAAGGTATTAAATAATTTTATTCTGGTATCAATGATAGGTGGACAAAAATCTAAATTTTAAAATCAAAACAACCAAAAAATGCTTTGATTTATAAAAAAAGATTTTTTTTCTTAAAAAAATTAGTTTTTGTTCACCTCTCTCAATGAGTCGTGGCCAAAAATCAAATTTTTAAAGATTTTACTAAATTTAATTCCAATATTTACTCTTTAAATTTTATTTAATCCATGAATTTATCTTAATTATAAGAATATAATTATAATAAAACTTTAAATTAAATTTTAATGTGATTCCAATGATTA
>JAITEE010000102.1 GCA_031282205.1 Candidatus Methanovirga aequatorialis
TAATCATTGGAATCACATTAAAATTTAATTTAAAGTTTTATTATAATTATATTCTTATAATTAAGATAAATTCATGGATTAAATAAAATTTAAAGAGTAAATATTGGAATTAAATTTAGCAAAATCTTTAAAAATTTGATTTTTGGTCATGACTCGAATCAATGGAACAAATTGAAATTAAGTAATGTATTTAAGAAGCCAATTTTCAATAAGTGACAATTCTTTTTTTCATTTTCAAGAATTTCAACCCATTAATCACTATTAAATTCATCAATAAACATGTCTAAAAGTTTTTTTTCACTTATAACTTTTTCTTTTTTATGTTTATTCCTTTTTAATAATTTTTCATTTTTTATTTCATTTTATATATCGTTTACATTGATTAATTCTCTTATAATCTCTTTATTTTCAATTAATTCGTTAATATAAACATTATCAACATTTTTCAGTGTATCGTTAACAATGTTTATCTTGTTATTTATTATTTTTTCTCTAATAATGTCTTTTTTAACGATTTAAAAAAAAATTTTCTCTTAGTAAATATTTATTTTTTGAAATTATTCATTCACCTTCCACTCTTTAAAAAATTCATCAAGAAATTGTTTCATAAAAAATGTTCTTCTTCTTGCAATTAGTTTTGCTACATCTGTATTCATTAATGATTCCAATTTTAATAATTTTTCATAAAAGTGATTAATAACAGTATTTTTGTTTCGATAATCGTCTTCAGTTAAATTTTTTCGAATAATAAAATTATCATCATAAATAGGATTCCCAGCATACCCCCCATAATAAAATGCACGAGCTATTCCAATTGCTCCAATTGCGTCAAGTCTATCTGCATCTTGAACGATCTGCCCTTCAATTGGCAAAGTATATTTTTCTTTAAGATTTTTTGAAAAAGAAATATGTTCAATTATATCAAATATCTGGTCCTGTTTCGCAGTAGGTATATTCCAAAATTTTAACTTCTTGATCAGTAGTTTTTTAGCTTTTTCAGTATTTTTAACCACTTTATCATCTATAATATCATGTAGGTATGCAGATAAAATAATAACCTCGCTGTCTCCAGTACCTAATTGATTTTTCAATTTAAAAGCCATATTTGCAACACGTTGAACATGCATAAAATCATGCCCTGTACAATCATTTATTAATTCTTCTTTAACAAATTTTTCAACTAATTTTATTTCCATGTTACCACAACATTTATATGTTAGAGAACTTCTATTAAACTTTAGGAAATTCTCTATGATACACTGTAATTTTGTTATTATATGAATGTTTCGATTTTATTCTCATATTACAACTTATCTAAACATCCCCCAAATGAATCATTTGCTATCTCTCCCTATATCTTTCCCTATGAACTCAAATAAAGCTTTAAAATAAAACTACTAAAAAAAGGCAAGAATAAAAACTTAAATACTCTGCAAATCATAAAAAAAAGTATATGAAAAACCTACACAAACATTTCTTAAAAATCCAATACAGTAAAGTTGAACAACTATGCGATAAACTATCACGTAAACTATCTCATTGATTAGGAAGCATTTAGACCAATAATCAAAAAAATCTACAATAATCAAACAGAAAGGCGGAAAACCTAATACTGACGAAGTAATCATGTTAAAAATGCTAATTCTCCAATTATGGTATGGCTTATCAGATCCTGAACTTGAAAATACAATCGGGCGACCGAATTTCATTTCTTAAATTTCTAAATTTCCCAGACAAAGTCCCATACAAAGCAACAGATTGGTCATTTAGAGAAAGACTAATAAAAGCAGGAACTGATGAGCTTATATGGAAAGAACTGCGAAAACAGCTAGAATATAAAGGTTTATACTATCAAAAAAGGTGTTATTCAAGTATGCAACATTCATAAACATCAGATCCAGGACACAAAAAAGCCGATGAACCCCGTGGTAAGGACGCTAAAACAGGTCAAAGTAAAGGACGGAGAATGGACTAAAAAAGTGCAAACAAATCATATTTCGTATACAAACTATATATTAAAATCGACACAGTACTATGAACTAATAAGAAAAATCACGCAACACCTGCAAAATACTCATGACTCGAAAATAAGACTTATAATAAAAAAGAAGAAGTAACTTATCGTGACAAAGGATACTTTGGAGTATGATTGCAAAGCTTATAACGTTACAATGGATAGAGCATCACGCAACAAACCACTAACAATAAAAGAAAAAAGACGAAACAAAAGAATAAGTTCGTAGAGCACCTGGAGTAGAGATCATTCGTTGTGATTAAAAACCGTGTTTAAGTGCCCATATACTTGTAACAACTGTACCAAAAGTTAAAATAAAAAATATGACATCATACTTATGTTATAACCTAAAACAACTAAACACAATCCAGAAAAAACAGTGCAAGATAGCGACAGCTATCTAAAATTAACCAAAAATCATTAAAAACAAAGTCAACAAGATGAAAATTACAAGAAAAACCAACAAAAATACCAAATCAGTAAAATAATCAAAACAATAAGAATTAATAACTAAATAGAAAAAGTTAAGTTAATAGAAATTCTCGTTATCATTTTAAAGTCTTATACCACTATCACTGTCTTTTACTCATCAATAAGTCATACGAAAGATCCGATAAAAAAATTTTCCAAAGAGTTGGAATAACGAGATATTTTATTTAATATTAAATAGACCTATTGGAGGAATTTACCTCAATTGACTTTTCCAATAATAGGCTGAGATGACATATTTGAAATATTGTATCAATTGAGGTGTTATTTTTCGCAGAAATTCAAAGATCATGTATGTCTATACACCTTGAATTTTCACTTTTCGTGTTTCATTTTAATATTATACTTCATAGTATATAAAAGTTTAGGTCAACCTAAATTAGAGATATAAAATTTCACAAAAAATTAATGATTCTATAAAGCCGATGATCAATAAAAAAGTTAGTTTATGGGTTATTATATTAAATAAACATTTAAAATTGGTTTAAATAGATATTAATGTATTTAATTTGATCATTTAAAAAAATATGTTCCCTATCAACTTTAATTTAATCGATAGTAAGAATTGTAAAGTTGTAGTTTATTAAACTAATGTTTTGACTTTTATCTTACCATCAACAATGTCTAATCTTGTAAATGTTAAAATAGAAATTCCCGTTTCTTTTTTAACTAGTTTTTTACCATCACATCTTTCAACAGGAGTTATAACTTTTAATATCTCAACTCCAATACTTTTCAAAGCATTTATCGTAGCTATTAAAGTTCCCCCTGTATCTACAATGTCATCTAAAAGTATAACCTTATCTCCTTTGTTTAGGTAGCTTATATATAGGTTTCCTTTACTATAACCAGTAACCTGTACAACTGAAACTTCATTGGGTAAATTCATTCTTTTTTTCTTTATGATATTAAAAGGAATTTTAGTTTCAAGAGAAAGTGCGGTGACTAAGGGTATACCCATGGATTCAATACCAATAATTTTATCAACACCACTAAGATCTACTTTATTTTTAATAGTTTCCACTATTTCTTCCAAAAGTATGGGTTCATATGTAGGTATTCCATCTAGTACAGGGTTAATAATATAATCATGGCCATTTATATTGGTAAGTACAGATTTTTCTAAAGACTTTACAAAATTTTTTAATAACATGTTATTTGTTAAGTTTATTGGTAAATAAATATTGTTGGTTTATTAAATAAAAATAAGAAGATCTTAAAAAAGAACATGGACATAGAAAAATTAAAATTTAAGGGTAAGTAAAACCATTGAAACCTTTGTATAACGACTCTGGTTTCCAACTATCATACGATTCATTCCAGTTATTAGGATTAACCCCCCAACCACCTTTAACACATCTGCATGTTTCAAACCATTGCCTTTCGCCATTGACGATCACCATAACGGCACGATGATTTCCTAGCTCTGTGGTCCCTTGAATTATTCCACATTGATAACCTTCTTCTGCCAGTTTCTCTGCTACGATATCACTAAATGTGTAACAATCACCTGTAACATTGTACTCATGGTTTTCATACAACCAATTAGCCAATTCAGTGATATAATCCCATTTATATCTTTTACCATCTTCAGTACCATTAAAGCTAATCGAATCTGGAAATGTTCCATTTTTTTTAATAAAATCTCCAACTGTTGCGAAACCATAAGCCGCTGAATTAAACGAGATATTGCCCAAATTGGTCACTAAAAAATTGGGAACTTTCCCATCTTCTTCTGCATCGGCAACGATATTCGTCACATTACTAAGGTACGATGTTTTATTAAGTTCACCATCCCAATTATCTCCAGTGGAGTTGCATGGTTTAATATTATCTAAAATTTTAATGGAGGAATTGTTATCCATTTCTATATTGACAATGGCTTTGGAAATTAAATATAAAAATTGTTCCATGGTACAATTTTCATCGGCGACCATAACGTAAGATGGTAAGATCTCATTCTCTTCTTTAAATCTTTTAACTTCTTGGGAAGCGTTCAATATGTTCTCTATACTAACATTAGTGTTGTTAACACTGGTATCATTGGTACTGTTTGTATCCATCACTACTTCATGTTTATCAATTAGATGAAATGCATTTATTAGAGAGATTGAAACTATAAGAACAACACCTAAACATAGTAATAATTTTTTTCTACTTAAAATATTCTTCACCTTCAATTTGCTTGTTAATATTACCTACATATTAATAATTTTTCTTTGGGAATTTATCATTTGTCGTGACTATAAATAAAGTTTATTTTGTTGCTTATATATTAAACTCCTCGTTCATATATAAACTTTTATGATTTTTAATTTAATTTTTGTTATCACTTAATATAACATATTGGAATATATTGACCATTATTAAATCTTAATGTCCAAGAATCAAAAATATGAGTTAGATATTTATTGACTTAAAAAATTTTTTTAAGTTTTTTCTATACTCTTCAAGACCATGTTCATTAATTATTAAATGATCGGAGTACACTATCACGTTGGCTATTCCAAAGTTAAGTTCACGCTTATCTCTTCTCTTAAATTCATCGAAACTGCAACTATCATCTTCACGATTTCTCATTTTTAAACGTGCGAACCGCGTTTTTGGACTTGCAAATATGGAAAGCAGACTAAAGTCCTTGAAATTTTCCTTAATAAGCTCAACTTCAAATAGACTTCTAATACCCTCTATAATAAATAATCTACTTTTATCCTTATTTCTTTTAATTTTTTTAACAATCAACTTAGCCACTACATTATCTCCTTCTTCTTTCCTTAATTGAACAGCCATATCACCAGGAGACATGTTTCTTTTTGAAGCTTCTTCTCTAATTACATCCCCCATATTATATATAACAGCATCATAATCCTTAGCTATTTCATATATGAAACTTTTCCCAGAACCTGGTAAACCACAAATACCTAACACTTTCATAAAACCAACATGATAGACTATTTGATTGAAATGATATATTTAACATGATCTTATTGATATTACTCTTAAATAATTTCTATTAAACTAGAAAAATATTCATTCACAAATTTGCTACCACAACATAAACGAGTCACAAAAACCGCCCAAAGTAGATTAAAACCTCCAAAAATAAAATAATAAAACTCAAAGATTCTAATCTCTCAAACCACAAAAAAAAGCTTCAGACATTACTATTTCCTTCTCCAATAAAATAACCCAAGA
>JAITEE010000158.1 GCA_031282205.1 Candidatus Methanovirga aequatorialis
TCTATTGGATCACCCATACCAGTTCTAAAAATTCGACTATTAAAAAATGATCGACTACTACTTGAATCTGACTTATCTAAATATATTGTCTTATTAAAATCAGGCAAATTACTAACACCTGCACTATCATTAGTAGTATTGAGAACTAAACTATAACTCAAAGGAACAGGCACAGTTCTACTCACAGAATTATTCACTGTAGTATTAAAATCATCAGCCCCTACCTGTACTAAGTAATAGTTATTAGGTAGAGGACCATTTATCATATTATTAGTTTTGATGTTGTTAGTTCCCCACCAGTTATAATCAATATTACCTTGAGTAACATTAGCATCTGATCCACCATTAGTTGCAGTATTATTATAGATACGACAATAATTCAAAGAACCATTGCTAGTTGAAGATACTCCACCACCATAATTATTAACATTATTATTTGCGATAGTACAACCCATCACTTTACCCGTGGTAAAATATACTCCACCACCACCAGTTTTGGGATTTGCGCCAGTAACATTATTATTTGTGATAGTACAATTATTTACAGCACCCGTAGTGACATATACACCACCAGCAGCAGCAGCAAGACTATTACCAGTAACAGTATTATTTGTGATAGTACAATTATTTACAGCACCCGTACTCGAAGTAACACGCACTCCACCACCACCAACAATTGTACTAGTAGTAGTACTATTACCTCCATAATTAAGTGTATTGTTGGTGATAGTACAGTTAGTCATAGTACCAGTAGACATATACGCTCCACCACCATAAGCACCATTTGCTTTGTTACTCATGATAGTACAATTAGTCACAGTACCACTATGTATTCCACCACCACCAGTAGTGATACCATTAGTACTAGCGATATTATTTGTGATAGTACAATTAGTCACAGTACCACCATATGTTCCACCACCACCATTTGCTGTGTTACCCGTGATAGTACAATTAGTCACAGCATTACCATATGTTCCACCACCCTCACCACTACTTGCTGTGTTATTTGTGATGGTACAATTAGTCACAGCACCAGTATATATTCCACCACCACCACGTGTTCCACCACCATCACCACGAATTGCTGTGTTACCCGTGATATTACAATTAGTCACACTAACACCATTAATAGATTCAGATGATGAGTATATTCCACCACCATCACCACGAATTGCTGTGTTATTTGTGATAGTACAATTAGTCACCTTAACTCCTCTTGGTTGAAATGTATAAATTCCACCTCCTCCAGAACTCCCATTAGATGTACAGTTTGTAATGGTACAATTTGTAATATTAGTATACGGTGAAACACCAGTACCAGCTGTATATATTCCACCACCTTGCATACTTTCATTGGTGCTTCCTCCTGTTATGGTTAAACCACTAATATTAGAATAATCACTAGGAGACATACTAGAACTACTATTTGCATATATACGGAATACTCCTCCGTTTTTTCCTTCTGCATTAACAATTGGATTAGCTCCTGGTGCTGCTTTTATGGTTAAATTTGCTTTACTAGCATTAATACCGTGCTCCTTATATTCCCCATCCTCTAATATTATTGTATCTCCAGGTTTAGCATTATTAATAGCACCCTGAATAGTACCATTACTGGGATTTATAGTTATAGAATTTGAGTCTTGTAGTATTAAGTTGTTGTAGTTAATGATCTCATTATTTTTAAATAAGACAGTTAAGTTGCATGCACTTTCATTAGTAGTATTATCAGTGATCTCTAAAACTTTATCATTATTTTTTGATGAGATGCTAAAATCATCACTAAGAAGTGTACTACTCATATTATTATCTAATTTGATTGTGGAAGTAGAATTTTCATTTTTAAACTTTAATTTAAATGTCTTATTAACAGATTCATTCGTTTCTATTTTAACTGAAACATAGCCTGAATCACCTGATATTCGCACAGGCTCAGCCGATATGTTAAACAAGACATTATCAGCATCTGTATACATATTAAAGTCACCAATATCATTACTCACTACTGGTGCAAAAACCAACAAGAGCATACTTAGAAAACAAAATATATATATATATATATATATATATGTGGGATTTAGACTTGAAAACTCTTAAACTTCTAAACTTATTAATTAATCTACTAATCTTCATAAAAATAAACTCCTCACACTGCATCTTTGAACATGACTAAAAAGAGAGAGATATATAAATACCATCTTAAACTATTTTTCTTCTATTTTATAAAGAGAATTTCTTATTAACTATTTATAGGCATAATTCTCCTCATGAGACACTATAGAGAACTTCTATTAACCTTTAGGAAATTCTCTTATAATATACTATAATTCACATGTTTATATAAACGTTTCGATTTTATTCTTATATTATAACTTATCTAAAGCATCCCCCAAAAATGAATCATTTTGCTCTCTATGAACTCAAAATAAACCTTTAAAACAAAAATACTAAAAAAAAGACAGTACATAAAAACTTAAATACTATTGCAAATCATTAAAGTATATGAAAAACCATACACAACCATATTCTTAAAAAAATCCAATAACAGCAAAGTAAAAAAAAACATTAGGTGAATAATACTATCCAAGTAAACCCTCCCTCATTGATTGGGATAATATTTTAGACCATTTTTCCATAGAGTTGTTGGTTTTTAGATTGTTATTTTGTTGCTAAATCCTAGTTTTACTTCACTTTCTCGGTTGATTTGTCTTAACATGGTTTTGAATGTCCAAGCTACTCTTTGTCTACCACCTTGTCGTAGTATGCTGAGATAGGTCCATTGGATGTAGATCCAAATGTTAACTAGTAGAAAACTTAATCCAACATACAATAGTCTCAATACTGGTTTTTTTTCTTGCTGGTGTGTATTCGTGCTTGATTCATTAGTCGGTAGATGGATTCTATATCCAAAACGTTTTCTATATTCTTTAAATGTGTTTTCTATGGGTAAATCCATGTTGTATACAGCATATGCGAAAAGTTTCACTCCTTTTTCTTTATATTTATCCTTAGAGTATTTAGCCACTACATTCACTTGGAAAGTAGCTTCATCTTCCTTGGAACACATAGTATTCTCTGTAGAATAGCTTTTTCTACCCTTTAATAGTTTTCGTATTCCTCCACTACGCCTTCTCTTCACACAAGGTATAATAAAAGGGATTTTTCTATTTTTAAGATAATTTATCACTTCTACTGTGAAAAACTCCCTATCAGGGTAAAAGTCCTTTAATTTTAAATCCATTACTTCGGATTTCATTTATTAGAAAGTCTACAGTGTCCTTTTAAAGTTTCTCATTTTATAATTATATTTCACAGCTAAAGTATAGCGTTTATTTCTTAATATTAAATATATAGACATAAGCATAAAATCGACTAGTTCCTTGCCTAGGTTTAGTTTTAATGGTATCACCATTGCTTTCTTCTCTCATAATAATGGAATGTTGACAAAATCAATAGCAAAGGTATTACGTTTCTTAGGAACGATTTTAGCTGCATGAATCTTCACTTTAATCGTTAAATCCTCCTGAACTTCATTTAAATCAAGATTACAAAGCCTATAATCTAATGGCTCCTTCAGAAAGCATCAATACAAAGATTACTAACGTAATTAACACTAGTTTAAGACACAGGCGTTAAGAAGATGACAAACAATAGCTCTATCACTATACACAACATTAGAGGCTGAATTCAACCCTAACAAATCTTTAACCACATTCACCGAAAGACTTAATATATCATCATCCAATAATAAACTACGTGGGGTTGTTTCTTCTTTTTGTCATATTATATATAATACAACCCACACAATTATAATACCTTACGAATTAATGACTATAGAAAAATTTTTAATTTATAAGATTTTTATGAATAATTATTTTTATGAATGATAATTATTATAAATATACAACAAGTTTTAAAGATTAATACAAAACATTTTAAAAAAGTTTTGATACAAAATTTATTCTACCATACCTTGATCAAACTTTTTTCACAAAATTGACTTAGAAGAGGTCTAAGATTTTTCATTTCTAAAAGTTTGGAGTTGTAGTCATTTTGAAAAAGTTCTTAGATTTTCAATGGAATTTTTATTGTTAATAACCATTATTTTTAATTTTAATATTAAAAATATTTGTTTTAAAATTTTATTAATATAAAAGATAATTATTTTGTATTATAAAAAGAATTTATATTTGATTGGAGTTTATATTGATTGAATACAACTTTAATGATCTATTTTATAAGAACGTTATCAAATTCACTATGAATAACAATAAAATTAGTTTATATTGAAATTAGGCTGAATTATAATTTTATATTAACTTTATTATAATTTTATATCAATTTTAAAGAATGAGCAGATGATTTTAAATTCTAATAAAATTCAAAAAATTGAACTGTGAGACAATTTAACAGTAAACTAAATATTTAGTATAAACGATCATACAATCAACGATATTTATGGACGAAAAAAGAAAGTTAAAACTCAATGGATTTTTAGATAATGAAGAGTTTGATAACAACAAATTAGATAAAAATTCAGTCGATGATTTAAATAGCTATCCTAATTCAAACGATGATTTTTCCACGAACACTAACTATTATAACTACTTTCATGTGCATGATCAAAATTTTAATGAAGAATATTCTAATGTAATTCCTTTAAGAAGATTGGTTCTATCCTTCATTCTAAGTTTTGGTTTATATGGCTACTATTGGTTTTACAAAAATATTTCTTACTTAAAAGAACGTCATAACCTTCCAATAGATGTTAAGTTTAGAACTTTAGTCTACATTCTGGTTCCATTAGGGAATTTCATTGTTCTATATGACCTTATTAATACGATGAAATACCACATTGAGAAAAAAGGTATAAAACCATATTCTCCTATTTTGAATCTGTTAGGGTTTATCGTATTTGGATTTTCACCCTTGGGGATTTGGTTTTATGTTAACGTTCAGGAGTCGTTTAATGAATACTGGAGATTGGAACAAATTCACTTATCCATTAAAAGAAATTTTAGCTCTGCGGAGATAGCTATTATCTTCTTTGTTTGGTTGTTAATATTGATATTAATGGTTTTTATTGGTTATTTTTTAACTCATTATAGGATCACCTTCCCTAACCAATAGATCCAAAACTTTAAACGAGGTATTTATTCAATTTATAAGAGTTTGGTTTTGATTCAAATGTCCATAATTTTTGATTGCTTTTTTAACTTTGGAGAGTACATGGATGAATATGAGACTTAGTGTTAATTCAATAGCTGAAGCTGTATCTGGAAGAGTTATTGGAAATAACTTTAAAGGTACTGATAAAGAATTTTCAGGTTTATTCACGGTTTTAAATAGTGCTAAAGAAGGAGATATAGTAATTAGACATTGGATTAATGAGAAAGGGGTTAGAATGGCCAATGAAAAAGGTGTTTTGGCCATTATAACTGAAAATATCCTTGAAAACTCTATTGAAATAGCTGAAAAGCTTGAGTTTCCAATTATAATCGTTGATAAAATTGAATATGCTAATGGTTTCGCGTTAGAATATACTTTAAATCTTTTTGGTGATAAATCCAAGAAGATCATTGTCAGTGGAACGAATGGTAAATCGACAACATCTCATTTAATTTATCATATCCTGTACAACATGGGTGTAAACGTTGTTACAAACACGGACTCTATGTCTGAATTCAATACCTTAATCGACCCTATGGTTTCTAAATTGATTTCGGATTATGGAAAAAATAATAAGCAAATAGATTATGTAGTGATTGAAGTTTCAGAAGTACAAGGTTGGGTTAATAGATTGATGAAAAACCATGCATACATAATGACAAAATCCACCGACCCTGATGCTACAGTTATAACGAACATGGCCATGGATCATATTGGTTTGGTTAACTCAATTGATGAGATTTATGATGAAATATCTGGGGTTGTCAAGGCCACTAATAAAGGAACAATTGTCTTAAATATAAACGATTCACTTGTGAAATCCTTGAAGGATTTAAAAAATGATAAAGTTAAGGATTTTTACTTTTCCTATGTTGATAACTTTGATGATGAGTTTGATTTAATTAATGGTAATGGGAGAGATAACATCGTACTTTTTGATTCGTATAAAAATGTCGTATCCTACGAGGGTAAGGATATTTTAAACTTGGATGAGATTCCATTTAAAAGTAAACATTTTATAGAAAATATTTTGGCAGCCATTTCCACATGTATTAATTTGGATATTCCATTAAATGATATAATTAGGGGTATTACTTCTTATAAACCTTTAAAAAGAAGATTTACTAAATTAAACAAGAGTCCATTGGTCATAGATGATTTTGCCCATAATCCTGATGGAATAAAGGCCACGATAGATGCCATCTCAAAAATAAATTCCAAACAAAATGGTATTTTATGGATAGTCTCTGCAATTAGAGGCTCACGAGGTATTGGAATTAATGAACTTAACTCTCAAGCGTTATCAGATTCAATTTTATCATGTAAAAACAGTGGTATGGACGTTAGATTGATAGTATCCAATAGCTCCGATGTTGTAGATGGATTAAACATTGTAAAATTAAATGAAGAAACGGCCTTTCTTAAAGTATTAAATGAAAATAAAATAGATTTTATTCATTTTGATAGATTATATGATGGTTTAAGTCAAGTGTACAACAATGCAAAGAGTGGAGATAGTATTTTACTCATCGGTGCTCAAGGTATGGATCCTGCTGAAGAGGTTTTAAAGATTATTAAAGATGAGGATGATAGTTGATTAATTAGCTGTGCTTTGTATTTTTTGTCTTTACTCATCATCGTTGATTACTTGTTAGTCGTTGTTTTATAATATATATTAATTTTAGTACAAAATGTATTAAACTAAAAAATAGATCTTAATTGAAAATTAGGATTAACTATATATAAAATTAAAGAAGAAAAATTATTTATTTAATTAAAATTTATAGTATCAACTTATAATGAGATTAAAGATTGATTACAAGTGTTGTATTAAATATATTTAAAAAGTTATTATACTTAAGTCAGGTTGTAGTATGCTTTTAAAGGTTAGGAGAGATACATTAATAATATTGTTACTTGCATTCATGTTGATCTTTGCAGGAAGGTTGATTAACTATATATCATTTGCTTCCTCTTATCAAAGTGACGATGGTATTCCAATTTCAGGGATCATGGTTAAAGGTAACGATGTTATTCCAATAGATTTTATAAAGTACAACGTTGCAAATACTGGTTTTAGAGCAGGTAGTTATATAAAAGGAGGCATGTTAATAACTTCTAAGAAAACGTTACCTTTGGATGAGGCCATACATAACGCTGAACTTCACGCTACCTTGTCGACGGTTCCAGGTACCAAACTGCAACCTATTGTAGCTGCAAATGTTAAAGTAGATAATCAGACAGGAATTGTCGTTGTGAGTGTTGTTGAAGATTTTTCAGGAGCAATACGTAAAGAAAATTCGACTCAGTGAATTGATTGAATGTCACGACTGCCTCAAAATTATTGATAAAAACAGAGGGATACTTTGAAAAAAAAAATGTTGTTGTTATTGATTTCTTTAATGTTTTTTTTGGTGATTGGAAATGTTGCTGCTACAATGAACGTCATTATTATTACAGATCCCACAGGTAAGGATCCAAATGGTGCCGCTGCTGGTAGTATGTCCTATGCTAAAAATATGTTTCAATCCACGTTTTTGATGTCTAAACTCCATAAATCTGCTATTTTGTCAGGAGGTGAAGGATCAGAAAATTTAAGACTGAATTCTATTGTTAATGCCGTGATTACATTGGATAGAGGTGGTACTTCAGCTCAGGCAGCATCGGTAGCAAGTTCAGAAGATCGTATTTTAGTGGGTGGACCAAATATTGGTATCGCTGTAGGTGGTTCATTTGAAGCCTATGTTATAGAGATGGAAGATAATGGAGATATCAGCGTGACCCTACATTCTGGAGGTCTTGCAACTTTACCTCCAGGTAAAAAAGGAGCCATTATTCACCTAAGAAATTCAGTGGGCAATCCTTTATATGGGACGGCTACAAAAGTACGTGAAGAAACAGCTTTGAATATTGGAAAAATGATAAGAGATGGTTATTCTGCGACAGATATTGTAAGTGCTGTTTTTAAAGAAGTTTCTATTGATTCTGGTGAAGAACATGGTGGAGGTGCACTTAATCTCATTGCTGGCATTACCACAGGGGACATGTTTACACCTACAGAGTTAGATGGCTATGGGTTTCCAATGAGTCAACCTTATACTAAAGTTTGTCCTCATTGTGGTTGGAGTGTTGGATATCCAGCGGCCATGAGTTATACCACATGTCCCAATGATGGCACACATTTGAATACTATTTATGGCTATGAAGCTCTTAAAAATGCGATTGTTTCAGATAATTCAACATCCGTTACGGTTTATTCTGATATTCCTGGAATATCTCAAACTGCTGCTGAAATTGTTAAATCATCTGTTAAAAAAAATGGTTACAGTGTTAATTCTATTACAGATTCAGTTAATAAAGGTATTAAAAGTGGCTTACTTGTAGGTGTGGACTATGTTGAACCTAAGGATATTAATGTTAGAGAAGACTTGAGAGCTGTTGGTGTATATTTAACCCCTCTTTCAGAATATAGAACATCTCCTCCATGGCACTTACCTTTAAATCCATTTATTCTTACTGTAATAGGTAATATACAAACTGTCATTGGTATCATTCTAATTCTTTTGATAGTATTTAGAACGATGTTGATTAAATCATTTCAAAAAAGATAAATTCTCAAAAAAATAGAATTAGTCAAATTGTACATGTGTTGTTAATGGTAACAAACAAAACAAGTATTTATATATCTTGTATCAAAATAGTTAATGGTTATTACTATAGTTTTATAAACAGTTAGATTATATAAAGAATTGAATATATATTAATATACAAACAATTAACAAAAAAATATAGATCCATTCAACTGACTAAAATTTTCATTCACTTTAATGAAATAAAAAATTTAGAAAAAATATGATAAGTTATTATCCATTGGTTGATATGGATTAGTAAAAACAGTTATGTGATAGTATGGCATTAATGTTAATTCGTGGAGAAAATGACTCTAAGTTGTTAAATGCAATTGCAGATATTGAACGTCATGCAAAATTAAAACTTATATCAAAGCCTAAAGTTATTAGTGCAGCGATTGCAGACGATATAGTAGAAAGAATTTTAAAGGTTCCACTAAGGAGCAGATCAAAAGCGGCAACTTCTTTTTTTGTAAAAGAAGATATTACGTTAAGTATTATGCAGGTTAAAACCATTCATCCTCCTGCTCATGTGATAATTGTTAGTGATGAATATGATGAGTACGAACAGTTGGATGCTATCCTGGATGAATGCCCCAATTTAGATGGATACCATTCTAAAAAATCAGTGAACAACAATCAATACAATAACAACAACGATCGTTATAACAAACCTAACAGCAACAAGTCTAATGGTAACAACGACGATGATCTTTCCCAGCCTACTCAACTTAGAGATTATAGGAAAGATTACCTATCAACAAATTAGAATTTCTTGTTTTCAATTAATGAGTTTATTTAATAAAAATAATATATTTCCTAACGCCTTCATTAAATATGATTTCATTTTATGATACGTTAATTTAAAGGTACACTTATAAAGGTGAATTCATGCATGAATTAGCGATGGCTGAAAGTATTTTAAATGCTGTTATTGAAAAATCTGAAGAAAATCATGCCAATGAAGTTATTGAAGTCATCATTGAAATAGGAAAAATGACCATGCTTAACGGTGAACAAATTATTTTCATGCTTGAAGTGTTAAGTGAAGATACAATGGCTAATGGTGCTAAATTCATTGTTGAAGAAATTCCGATCGAAGTTAAATGTTTAGGTTGCGGTTTTGATGGAAAACTTGGAAGTGATGATTTAGATCCATACACACCGTTACCAAAATGTCCAAAATGTGGAAATTTAAAGGTGAACGTTAAAAATGGTAAAGACCTAATCGTTAAAAACATAGTTATAGATAAACAGTCAAAACTTTAGAACAAAGAATAAAATTATTTTAAATTTTTTTCGTAAACACTTTCAGAGAATAAAAGTTTAAGAACGAAAGCAAAGCTTTCTAAGTTCATTTAAGTTTAAAAACGGAGAATAAATTTTTGATCAAACTTTTTTTTTAAAAAAAGTTTGGGGAGATTTTATGCATAAAGTAGCCGATATAGATGTTCAACATAATATTACAAAAGCAAATAAGAAAATAGCCGATAGAATTACAAAAAAACTCAACGATTCGAATATTTTTGGGGTTGATTTTGTTGGAGCTATTGGTTCAGGGAAAACTTCATTAATAGAAGAACTTATACAACGTATGGATGGGAATATTGGAGTAATAGCTGGAGATGTAATAAGTAAATTTGATGCTGGCAGATTTAAGAAGTTTAATATCCCCGTTGTAGGGTTAAATACAGGAAAAGAATGTCATCTTGATGCACATTTAGTTGAACATGCCATTGAAGATATGCCTTTGGATAACATTGATTATTTACTTGTTGAGAATGTTGGAAACTTAATATGTCCTGTAGACTTTGATTTAGGTTCTCATATTCGTGTCGTTGTTATCAGTGTTAGTGAAGGCGACGACACAGTAGAAAAACATCCTTTAATATTCCAAAGTGCCGATCTAGTGATTATTAACAAAGTAGATATTGCTGGTGCTGTTGAAGCTGATGTTGGAAAGATGGTTAACGATGTTAAGGTTTTAAATCCTGATGTTGAAGTTATTAAGACAAGTTTAAAAAAAGAGATAGGATTAAGTAATGTTATAAATGCAATTGATCGGTTCAAAAAACGGATGGACTTATAACTTTCGTTTCTTAAGTTAAAAAAATAAATAAATAAGGGATGATTTAATTAATTATCCTCTATTTTTATACCTAACTCATTTATCCTATCTCTGATGTAGTCAGATAGTTGATAGTTTTTTTCTTCTCTTAACTTATATCGAGTTTCTAAAAGAATATCTAAGAATTTATTGGAGTCATGAACCTTGTTTTCTTTTTTGAATATACTTAAATTAAATATTTTCTCAAAGTCAACAAAAAATTTTAAAGTTCTAATCACGAATTCATGGGTAACTTTTAATTCGTCATCACCAATTTTTTTGTTATTTATTAAGGGAGTTTTTTCATTAATAAAGTTGTTAATATTTTTCGTGAAATTTAAAACAGCTGCTAAGCTTCGAGGGGTGTTAAAATCATCATCCATATGTTTAAAGAATTCTTCTTCTAATTCGTTTATTTTTGATAAATCGTCACTATCAAGATATTTTTTTTCCTGGTCATTTAAATTATTATCTGAATTGGGATCGTCTTTAAGGGATTTAAAATCGATTAAATTTTTTGGAGAATGATTGATAACAATTTTTTCAAATTCAATTAGATTGTTCATAGTATTTCTTAGTCTATTTAAATTCTTCAATGCTTGACTTAATGCTTTTTGGGAGAAGTCTATTGGATTTTTATAGTGAGTTGACAGTATAAATAAACGAAATGCCATCGGATCCCAGTCTTGTAAAAGTTCTCTTATTGTAATAAAATTACCCAACGATTTGGACATTTTTTCACCATCGACATTAAGGAATCCTGTATGTAGCCAGTATCTAACCATAGGTAAAGAATATATGGACTCCATCTGAGCGATCTCTGCTTCATGATGAGGGAAAATTAGGTCTAATCCTCCTCCATGAATATCATATTGAGGACCGAAGTACCGTTCTGTAATGGCTGTATCTTCAATATGCCAACCTGGTCTCCCATTACCGAATTTTGATGGAAAATAAGGTTTTTCATCTGTTTTTTTCCAAAGAACGAAATCATGAGGATTTTTTTTGGTGGATTTAGCTGTTTCTCTATGAGCCTCTAGTTTATCTAATTTCTGATGGGAAAGTTCACCATAGTTTGGGAATTTTTCCACTTCAAAATAGATCCCATCTTCACTTTCATAGGCGAAACCTTTTTCAATTAAGGTATCTATTTGGTCATGTATTTCTTTTAAATGATTTGTTGCTCTTGGATAAAGGTTAACAGAGTCAACATTCAATTTATTCATATCCTCTTTAAACCTGTCTTCATAAAATCTTGCTAAGGTTAAGAAGTCAGTTTTTCTTTCTTTGGCTCTCACAATTATCTTATCATCAATATCTGTTATGTTTTCTAAATAAAAAACAGAGTAGCCTATAAATTCTAAATATCTTTTTATCATATCAAAGGATATGTAAGTTCGTCCATGTCCAATATGGGCATCGTCATATACCGTTGGTCCACACACAAAAAGATTAACTCTACCATCATCTCTACTAACAAATGGCTCTTTTTCTCTATTCCTTGTATTGTATACTTCTAACATGTTAAGCACTTGAAATTTTAATAGTTTAGATTATAAATTTTTAAAGATTTGGATTATAATTCTTAATAGATTTAGATTATAATTAATATTTCATAATATTACGCTGTTGTATAATAATATTAAATTGATTATAAAGCTTACAATTTAATAAAGTTGAATTAAAAATGAAATTTGATTATAGTGTATTAAATAATGTTTGTAAGTAATAAAAATGTTTAATAATTTATTATAAACATTAAATTTTTAATTAAAGAAATTATAATTGATATTTTTAAAAATAAAAGTATTTTAATAATTA
>JAITEE010000159.1 GCA_031282205.1 Candidatus Methanovirga aequatorialis
TCTATTGGATCACCCATACCAGTTCTAAAAATTCGACTATTAAAAAATGATCGACTACTACTTGAATCTGACTTATCTAAATATATTGTCTTATTAAAATCAGGCAAATTACTAACACCAGCACTATCATTAGTAGCATTGAGAACCAAATCATAACTCAAAGGAACAGGCACAATTCCACTCACAGAACTATTCACTGTAGTATAAAAATCATTTGCCCCTATTTGCACCAGATAATAGCCATTAGGTAGAGAACCACTTATCATATTATCAGTTTTAATGTTGTTAGTACCCCACCAATTAAAATCAATATTAGCAGTATACTTATCACTTGATGCAGTATAAGCATCTGATCCATTAAATGCAGTATTATTAAAAACACGACAATAATTCACAGTAGCCGCATTATTATATACTCCACCACCTCTACTTTGATTATTAGGACCAGTAGCGTTATTACCTGTAATAGTACAATTAGTCACATTAGTAGTCGTAGTAAGTATATTATAAGCATATACTCCACCACCATTAGCACGATATAATGTACTTGTACTAATCCGAGTATTAGTTACTGTATTATTTGCGATGGTACAATTAGTCATACCTGCATCAGTCATATATACTCCACCACCTTGAATCAAACTCGAAGAACCAGTAACGTTATTACCTGTGATAGTAGAATTAGTCACAGTACCTCCATTACTTATATATATACCACCACCATTATTACTTGTTGTACCATTTGTCAGTGTATTATTTGTGATAGTACAACCTATCACATTACCAGTAGTCCGTACTCCGCCGCCATAAGCCTTAGCTCTGTTATTTGCGATAGTACAATTAATCACAGTACCACTATATACTCCACCACCATCTTTATCAGCTGTGTTGTTTGTGATAGTACAATTAATCACAGTACCTATTTTATCATTAAAAGATATACCGCCACCAATTCTATTACTAAGGCCGTTAGCTGTGTTATTTGTGATGGTACAATCTCTCACAATAGTTCTACTTGATCCATATACTCCACCTCCTCCTCCTGTATTAACATCAGTACTATCATTACAAGATGTACAGTTTGTGATGGTACAATTGGTAATATTAACATACTCACCTGCTGCATATTTATTAGTATATACACTAATTCCACCACCTTTAAGAACACCATTACTATCAGTAGGTTTTCCTCCTGTTATGGTTAAACCAATAATATTACAATAATCATTAATACTATTCGGAACCACATTAAATACAAGGCTTTTTCCATCTGCATTAACAATCACATTAGCTCCATCAACTGCTTTTATAGTTAAATTTGATTTATTAACAGTTATATTCCATTCATTATACTTTCCATCGGTTAATTCTATTGTATCTCCAGGTTTAGCATTATTAATAGCATTCTGAATACTATCACCTGGATTTATAGTTATAGAATTTGAGTCTTGTAGTATTAAGTTGTTGTAGTTAATGATCTCATTATTTTTAAATAAGACAGTTAAGTTGCATGCACTTTCATTAGTAGTATTATCAATGACTTCTAAAACTTTATCATTTTTTGATGTGATGTTAAAATCATCACTACGGAGTGTGCTGCTCATGTTATTATCTAGTTTGATTGTGGAAGTAGAATTTTCATTTTTAAACTTTAATTTAAATGTCCTATTGACAGATTCATTTGATTCTATTTTAACTGAAACATAGGCTGAATCATTAAATATTCGCACAGGTTCAGCTGATATATTAAACGAAACATTATCAGCATCTGTATACATATTAAAGTCACCAATATCATTGCTCACTACTGGTGCGAAAACCAACAAAAGCATACTTAGAAAACAATATATATATATATATATATATGTGGGATTTAGACTTGAAAACTCTTAAACTTCTAAACTTATTAATTAATCTACTAATCTTCATAAAAATAAACTCCTAAACCAAGCTTCTCTATTTACCAGTTACACTTATTAAAGGTTACAGATGTATATTTTTCATCCACAATCTCAAAAGTTTTACCGTACCAGTCTGATTTGTATTCTAATTGTCTTTTGATTTCATACCAGTGTTGGTCGGCTGTGTTTTTGGCATATCTCTTATTTTTAAGACCTAATTTACTATTAACATTACCAACATAGATTTCGTCATTTTCATTCACTATTTTAGTAGTGATCCAACGTATGAAATCTATTATCTTGTTCTTTTTATTGGAGTGAGCATGGTTAAGCTTGGTTATCGTCTTAACCCAATTAACTCCTCCAATCAGTTTTTTAGCAAGTATTTAGTTCAATATTGCGATTTTATTGTCAAACTTAGTCAAAAGGATTTTACCAGATTTAAAGCCAGTAGAACAAGTAACACTGTCTTTTAAACCTAAATCAATACCAATACTCTTACCTATTTTAGGTTTAACTTCAATTATTGATTTTTTCACATTTATAACAGCATAATATTGATCTGTATTCTCTCTTCTTATAGTTACAGATAGTATTTCACCATTCACAGGGCGACTATACTTCATTTTAATGGTATCTTTTAATTTAGGTATCTTAAGTTTTCCATCAATGATTTTTACAATTTCTTGTCTTCATTGTTTGAACAGGATTCCTACGTGATTTCCACCTTACATAGCCAGCACCTGTCTTATAGATATTCTCAAATCCTCTAATAAGTCCATCATAAGCTGTTTGACCAGCTATACTATCCATTCTCTTCAATGGATGTATTTGCTTTAATTCTTTTAAGTATTGATTTGCTACACTTCTATTAATGCTGTACTTTGTTTTTACAAGTGGAAATTTAGTCAAAAGAGTTTGAATCATATCTCTATCACACTCATACATTTCCTTAACAGCGTTGAAAACTAATCTTCCACTGTCTATATTGAAATTAATACGAGTTTCCTGCTCAAAAGATGGATAGATCCTGTATTTAAATGATTTCATTACTTCTTTTGTCATTTTAGTAACCACTTGTATTAGTTATACATTTAACAGTACTAATATAAATATATACTTTTTTTATATTGCAAGGGTGTAAATTTTTGTGGAGTTTTTCTAAAATTTTCAAATTTATTTATAAATAAAAGCAAATTTTTCCAAATAACTCCACACTTTTTTACACCCTCTAAAAATAAAGAAAAAATTATCACGGATAATTTAGAGGAATTTATTCCTCGTTTCATTATTCGTTTTAAAAGTTCGTTATGAATATTACGACCCAGTTTTAAAAATACATTCTCTTCTTATTTTTAATAAATCTTCTTTTTTTGTTTTGAGATCTTCAACATCGGTAAAAATTTCCTTTAACTTAGGTTTAACACAATTTACAACATTTCTTTCATGAATCCAACTACAATCCACACAGTTCCAAACATTTTTATTTTTAATCCACTTGCCACCAGTGGAACCATCTCCGCATGGATAAAACGGACAATAACAAAAATCACATTGTTGATTTTCCATATCATCATGACAAGGATAATATTCACAAGTTTTATCAGGTCCTTTAGGACTTTTATCATTTATGAAGTTAGCATAAAATTCTTTTGTTAGGGGGTGTAAATAAGGAGCTATAAGGACACCTTGAGGAGTGATTAATTTATTATTTTCTGCATAAGTCGTTCTATTTCCAACGATTAAAATAGTATCCAAACTTAATTCATCATCATTCAAATTTTCTAATTTAACTATATAATAATCCATGTCGTTAACTACACCAACCAACACATCCTCTTTTTTTAAGTCCAATAAAATTTTTTTTATTAACTTAAAATATTTTTTTCCCTTATAAACAACTATTACAAAGTTTGATTTAGCACCATTTTCAATTTTTTCTTTAATTTCAGATAAGGGAATTAAATTAGAACTCAAATCAATAGCTACAAAGTCAGTTAAAGGAGCTCCAAGTAAAGACGCTCCATAATTTATGGATGTAGTAGATGGGTAAATTTTAAATTCAAACTCATCGTATTTACCTAAGTTTTGAAAAAAAAGGTTTGCTAATCCAAAAGTTTCAGGGTCTTCACGATCTACTAGTGCAACGTCTCCATTAAGAGCCATAGATATTCCAAGATCAATTAAATTAACTCCATCTTTCACGATCTCTTCAGGTACAATTTTTCCTTCTATGAGATCTTCGATCTTGTTTAGATCTTCTTCATATCCAACAACAACTTCAGATTTTTTAAGTGCATTTAAGGCTCCAATAGTCATATTTTCTCTATTAGAATCAACTCTAATAATATGTAACATGTTATCTCCTATTATTATAAGTAAGTTGCATAACTGAGATAATTTTAATGGTTGAAATATCAATTTTTACTTTTTTAGCGGTTGGTTTTGCAGTTGCAGAAGCAGTTATTTTTAAATCAGGAGTAGTTTTTATAGTGATCTCTCCACCTGAATTATTAACTCCAGAGTAGCCTAAAACTTCAATGTTAACATCAACAGTTTTGCCATTTAGGCTTTGATAAGATGTAGCATTCATATCATTAATATTCACTCCATCAACTTGAGCAAGATTCTTTAAAGTGTCTGCAACATCATCCACATTAGAAATCCTATAAACGTTTGGATCTTTGGTAATGATCCTATCAACGTTCTTTTTATTAAAAATTTCTAAAATAGATTGAACTTGCATATCGACCAAGGCCTGAATATTTGGAACCTCAGATGTTACAATAGTATAAGATCCAATCAAACCAGCTTCAAAAAATACTAACATTAAAAATAAGATGGATAATATTTTGATTATATTTCCTATTTTTCCCATTACCTCACCAAACGCTACGTTGTATAATTAATATTTTAATATAATACAAGTGCTGTTTTTAATAAATACATTCGTTGTCCAATACTATTTTATCAAAGATAGTCTCTTAAAAAACTTAAGAATATGATACTCCATATTTAAAATCAAATCAGCGATGCATCTAAAGATGATATAAATAACTCGTTATTGTAGTTTTAAAAAATGTTTATAACTTAAAAAACTTTAATAATTTATTGTCAATGAAAATTTTATAATAAAATGATTTTAAATAATAGTCTTCTTTTCATGATACTTATAGTTTCAAGCTCCCAAAAATTATTTACTTAAATTCTAATATCCAATCCTTTTTTGTTTAAATAATCTTTAACCACTGAAATTGAATATTCATTAAAATGAAAAATACTTGCAGCTAATGCAGCATTAACGTCAGTTTTTTTAAAAACATTATATATGTCTTCAGGACTTCCACCACCGCCCGATGCTATGACTGGAATGTCTACCGCTTCATTAATAGCCTTTGTAAGTTCTATATCATATCCGTCCTTTGTTCCGTCTTTGTCCATAGATGTTAAAAGAATTTCACCAGCACCTCTTTTTTGACATTCCATCGCCCAATTTACTGCATCCATACCTGTAAACTCTCGTCCACCGTAAATACTACAATCAAACCAACAATAACCTTTTTCTGTTTCAACAATATTTTTATCATTGTTCTCCTTAACGTCTTCAACGTATCTTCTCTTAGCATCGATACCAATGACACATGCCTGTGAACCAACCACTTTAGATGCTTCATTTATTATCTCTGGATTATGAATAGCTGCTGTGTTAGTTGAACATTTATCTGCCCCAGCTTTTAACATATTAACATAGTCCTCAACTTTCCTTATTCCACCACCAACACATATTGGGGTGAACACTTCTTTTGTAACTTTTTCAATAACATCAACCATCGTCCCTCTTCTCTCGTATGAAGCCGTGATATCTAAAAATATAATTTCATCAGCACCATCCTCATAATACTTACGTGCAAGTTCAGCTGGTTCACCAGCATATTTTACTTCTTTAAACTCCACACCTTTAACAACTCTACCTTGTGGAACCTGTAAATCACAGTCAAGACAAGGTATAATCCTTTTAGTCAACATAATATTTCCCACAAAACTTTAGAAAAAGTAAACTTTTGGTCGAAGATTTCTCATTTCCAACATTAAACATTAAGTTTTGATTCAAATAACTAATCCAAATGTTTTGATCAAACTTTGCTACGAAGTGAACAAAACTTTGATTTCTTGATGTTATCACGGATAATTTAGAGAAATTTATTTCTCGCTTCACTATTCGTTTCTAAAAAGTTTGGATCAGTTCTCCATCAAACACAAGTTGAGCGTCTCCTTTCATAAAAGCACCAAGACTATCTTCTTTTTCATAAACCTCAATCTCTAATTCCCCTCCTGGAAGATGAACAAGAACATTGTTATCCAATTTGGACAGTTTATAACCTACCAAAACAGATGACGTGGCTCCAGTACCACACGCATATGTGTATCCAGCACCTCTTTCCCATGTTAGCATTCTAATTTCTCTATTGGATATTATTTCAACGAAATGAACATTTATTCTCTCTGGAAATACTTCATGATTTTCAATAGCTGGACCAAACCTATCCAAGTCTATGCCATCTACACTATCTACAAATATAACTACATGTGGATTTCCTACATTGACAGCAGATAGAAACATCTTTTCATCGTCAACAATTAATTCTTCTTCTAGAAACTCATTATTTTCACTTAGCATAGGAATTTCATGGACATTAAATGTAGATAAGCCCATGTCCACCCTAAACAAAGTAGAAATCCCATTTTCACTTGTTACTTCAACTACTTTAATCCCACCTAAGGTTTCAACATTGATTATATCCTTCTTTATAATGTTCCTATCATGAACAAACTTAGAAAAACATCGAATACCATTTCCACACATCTCTGCTTCACTACCATCGGCATTAAATATTCTAAAACGAATATCTCCACTTCTATTGGTCTTTGTCACAAATATAACGCCATCAGCACCTATTGAAAATCCTCTCCTACAAACTTCAATAGAAAAATCGGTTTTATTCTCTTCAACTACTTTTATTTCCTCACTCTCATCTATAACAACATAATCGTTACCAAGACCATGCATTTTAGAGAATTCCAATCCTTTTAAGTTCATTTCACACAACCTTGTTCTCTATAATTTCAAATCAATTTTTATAGTCAAATTTTTATAGCTAATTTTAATTTCAACAGATTTAACAATAAAATTTTTAGTTTATTAAAATTATTAAATTTTTAAGAGTCGTGGCCAAAAATCAAATTTTTAAAGATTTTGCTAAATTTAATTCCAATATTTACTCTTTAAATTTTATTTAATCCATGAATTTATCCTAATTATAAGAATATAGTTATAATAAA
>JAITEE010000011.1 GCA_031282205.1 Candidatus Methanovirga aequatorialis
ATTGTTCTATCTTCTATTTGGATCAGTTTGCGCAAAATCAACCATCTGGGAATGCATAGGTTTATAGTTAACTTTAATTTTTTAAAGAGTCATTTATGTGAAAGTTAAAATACCAGAAAAATATTTAAAAAATTTTCCTTATACTGGATTAGCGGTAATATTTTGAGAATAGTTTACAGAATTAAATTAAGCCATTGGTTCGATTCTTGCAATATAACGATCAAAAAAATTCGGTTTTATAAATCATGAAAATGTCTCTAATTTTTAGAGTAGTCATTTAGAAAAAAGTTGAAGTATCAGAAAAATGTTTGGAAAAATTTCCTTATACTGGATCAGTGGTAGTGTTTTGAGAATAGTTTACAATAATAAATTAGGTCATTAGTTCGATCCTTGCACTATAACGATCAAAAAAATTCAGTTTTATTAAACATTTAAAAATTAATTTTTAGAATAGTCATTTAGGAAAAAGTTAAAATATCAGGAAAATGTTTGGGAAAATTCCCTATATGCTGGATCAGCGGTAGGGTTTCTGTGTTTTCTGATTAAATAAAAGGGGCATAAGTTCGATTCATGCACTCAAACGATCAAAAATAAATTGTTTTTTCTAAAAATAAATCTTTAAGCTTCTTTTTTAATATTTCCTTTTTCCAGCTCATATTTCTTACTTCATTTCTGCAATTTGTTGCAAGATACATTTATCATAGTTCATACTATTTTCAATATTAAATCTGTATAATTAAATGATAACATGTTAATATAAATTTGATGTGATATTTTCTTATTAACAAAATTATTGGAGCTTTATCTAAATAACTGATGAATAGATGCGAAATCATAATTTTAATTCTTAAAATACATACATTATTTAAAATATTCCAATTCTTTAATTTACTGGAAATTAACTGAGTTCAACCCAGGATAGATAAAAACAAATGATCCAAACCATATATATTCGTCAATCAATAGTTTCTCTATGAGCAAACTTACGAAAGAATATTGTATCGGGTCAAGATTTCAAATATATTTGAATTTAAAATATACTTATATTTATAATACATATATAAAAGAGAGGAAGAGTAATTAGATTTTAAATCGATTGTAAGCCTATTGTTATCATTAGAAGAAGAGATACAAGTATTATCTTTTAAAATTGATTTGAATATATGAAAAGATATTCGATTACAAGTAGTGTTAATGTTATTGATTGTGTTGGACGAGATTACCAAGTTGTATAATCAAAAGAAATATTATTTAATAGTTCTGTGACATGTTGAAATGAACGATAAAACCCAAGCCTAACAATCTAGAATTATTCTTGTTGAACGATAAATTATTGAGAATAAGTACAGATATAACGAAAGCGATAATTCGAACATTGATCTGAAGTAATTGATGCGAGATAGTCTTGATGAGAACACAGTTTAACCAAAAGAGTTTAGTTTTAATATTGAATATATTATATAATTGGTTTTGCATTTTTCGAACGAATTTGATCTTTATCTGATTGTAGACTCGAAAAACTCTGCTTGAGCAACTCAACTGTTAAGCGAAGGATTTATTAAAGAAACAGTTCTATTTTATCAGTAAACTTACGTAAATAACATTTGAATTTAACAAATGAACTAAAAAAAATAACCTAGAGGATTTGTTGTAATATTAAGAGGTGAATTCCCGGTCAATTTGGATTGAAATTATTGTTTGCCAAGACTTTTTTAGAATTCATGATCATTCTTATTTGGCGATTTTGTCATGTTATTGGAACTTGAATCTATTGCGCTCTTTGATTATATGATATTAGTTCTTGTAAATAGATTTGAAGGATTCAGCAGAATTAACAAACAACAGATTTTAGGATCAAAGCTGAGAAATTTCTTTCGAAATCAAATGCAAATACTGCTAGTGTATTATAATAATCTCATTTAGTTGTCATTGATTGATAATTGATGGTGCCATAGATGATCCTGCGGTTTAAAGAAAGTTCAAGAAAGTGAAATGTAGGTCTCCGACTGATATCGAACAATTTTTATAATGATGTTATTTCATTGAAGGAGATAAACGCGGTAATGATGATAATAATCGAAATATATTACTATTAATAATTATAATAATATCAAGGGGGTAGTACTTTGTATTGGATAAATTTGTGATCAAACATTATCAAAGCAACTTGCAATTACCATCCTCTGATGGGGTAGTGGGTTCGACCCCACTATCCTCCAGGGGATGGCCACGGAAGGGGGATATAAGGGCCGGCGTAATGTCGTCGCTTTGAAAAAGCGACGACAAAATCAAAGGCCCGAATTCGGTTTGAAATAAATATTTTGATATTTTTTGTATTTTTTTAAACAGTCAAAGATTGAGAATGTTGCGGGAAAAAATAAAGTGATCGCAGATGATCACGGAATATAATAAACATTTTACTGCTTTTAATTGTTCTATCTTCTATTTGGATCAGTTTGCGCAAAATCAACCATCTGGGAATGCATAGGTTTATAGTTAACTTTAATTTTTTAAAGAGTCATTTATGTGAAAGTTAAAATACCAGAAA
>JAITEE010000065.1 GCA_031282205.1 Candidatus Methanovirga aequatorialis
TTACTGATTCTCGAATATTTGCTTCGTAACAATGGTATTTTGGTATGTTTTTATGTGTAGCTATATGTGTTTCGCCGCATCGAGGGACAAATGTACTGTTGAGAGTAAATTCCAGATAATTTATTCACTTTTTTCTTTAAACGACCATTCAAACTGAATAATGCTCCGCAATCACAATATTTCTTTTCATTATCAACATAAACACATTTAAAATTATTTCCTTTCATTGTTTTCACATCAAGGAAAATATCAATCTTTAATCTGCAATCAAGATACATTTCATCTTCTTTGATTATTATTGGATCAAATTCGTTAACTATATAAGGCTGTGAAGACAAATTGTTTGTAGGTGTGGATTTTATTTGCATCATACTAATATTTATTGATCCACACCTATTTAAAGATTATCAAAACATCCATATACTATTTAGATTGAAATAATGTCGAATGTAAAAATCCACAAAAAATATTAGTCTATCATGTGAATTTTTTACAGTGTCAATAATTCTATAGAGGAATGTTATAAAACAGCAACGTTATGGTATAACAATGAATTATATTATATACAAATGTGGGCAGTGTATATAATGGGTTTTGTTGCTGTAAAAAATAAAGACGTAATGAAATTTCTAAAAAATATTGTTTCAAATAATCCATTATGGCAGGTACAGGAGTTTTTAGGAATGGCATTTGACAATTATTGCAAAACAATAGGGTATGAAAAATCATTAAAAACAATAGACGAATGGTTAAGATGTAAGAACCAAAATAACAGAAGGCTGTAACTGAAGGGCTAAGAATATGGACAAATAAACCATATTTCAAGGACCATTCACAAGAGGCAATAAGTATATTGGCAAGATTAAAAACAGACGAAAGCGAATATGTAAGGAAATCAGTTGGAA
Organism: Candidatus Methanovirga aequatorialis; assembly: GCA_031282205.1. GTDB lineage: Archaea > Methanobacteriota > Methanobacteria > Methanobacteriales > Methanobacteriaceae > Methanovirga > Methanovirga aequatorialis. The sequence continues at coordinate 906 of JAITEE010000065.1, forward strand.
ATGCGTTAAAAGATATAAGTAAAAAATACCTGGAATTAATAAAGGAAGAAATAAAGACATGGGATTTAAACAACAAAGAAATGAAACAAGTATATAAACTGGCAACTAAAATAATGTATAAAAATAAATAATGGAGGAATGTTATAATTATGAGTGATTTTATATTACGCGAGTGGCAATTGATAGACGCTGCATCCCTTGCCGAAAAGTATTTAAAAGAAAAAAACGAGTATAAAAATTTTTTTAAATGATGATGACTTAGAATGTCTAAAAGTAAGTAAAAAACTTTATTTCATCCGTTTACGATGATATAAATAGATTAGAGAATTTAATAGGTTCTGAAAAAAATAATGGGCTTTTAAAAAGATATTTATTTGTTAATTTTGGTGATTGGATGGATTTAAACTTAAAAGTAAATGAAAATGGGGGTATGACCATTGGAAATCTTGATGTAGGTGAGATTGCGGATGGGTATGGGACTCCGTTGTATTTAGTCGATGAAGAAAGAATAAGAAACAATTATAAAAGGGTTTTTAATGCGTTTACTAAATATTACGAGAAGTTCAGAATTTTATACGCTTGTAAGGCCAATACAAATTTATCTGTAATGAGGATTCTTGAGGAGGAAGGGAGTTCAATAGATGCTGTATCACCTGGAGAAGTTTACACATCATTAAAGGCTGGATTTACTCCAGAACGAATATTGTTTACAGGAAACAACGTTAAAGATGATGAGTTAAAATTTGTGGATAGACAAAATGTTTTGATTAACCTAGACTCAATATCTCAACTTGAAAGATTGGCTAAAATTGTAGATCCTGAAAATTATAGGATATCCTTTAGAGTAAATCCTATGGTTGGGGCGGGTCATCATGAACACTGTATTACTGGAGGGGTTATGAGTAAGTTTGGTATAAAAGAGGAAGAAGCTCCAAATGTTTATAAAAAAGCTGTTGATTTAGGTTTTAAACCTGTAGGGATGCATTCACATATTGGATCAGGTATTTTAGACCCTAAACCATTTAAATTGGCAACCAACGCACTTTTAGATGTTGCAGGAAATGTTGCATCGAAGGTGGATCTTGACTTTGAATTTTTAGATCTTGGTGGAGGGCTTGGAATCCCTTACACTCCAGATGAAAAACTTCTTGATATCGATAGATTTGCAGAAGAAATAACTGGAATTTTCAAGACTAAAACAAAGGAGTATGGTTTAGGAGATCCATACCTCTATATTGAACCTGGAAGATACCTCGTTGGAGACGCTTCAGTTTTACTTACAAGGGTTAATACGATTAAAAACAGTTATCGTAAATTTGTTGGTGTTGACGCTGGTTTCAACACACTCCTTAGACCTGCGATGTATGGTTCATATCATCATGTTGTGGTTGTAAATAGGGCAAGGGATGAAGAAGTTGAAAGAGTGGATGTTGCAGGTAACATTTGTGAATCTGGGGATCTTTTTGCAAGGGATAGAATCCTTCCAAAGGTTGAAGAAGGGGATCTTTTAGCTATTTTAAATGCTGGAGCTTATTCTTTTTCAATGGCTTCCCAATATAATTCCAGACCAAGACCAGCCGAGGTGTTAGTAAATAATGGGAAGATTGAGTTAATAAGAGAAAGAGAAACCTATGAAGATCTGTTTAATGGACAGATCGTTCCTAAACGATTACAGAAATAGTCGATGAAATCATGATAGGGAAGATATTATCATTATTAAAGAATGAAGAGGTTATTTTATATTTAATTTTTGGTGTTTTAACGACGTTCGTTAATTTTATCTCATTTTATATCTTAAATGAATTATTTAATACCAGTGATTTAATACCAAATGTGGCGTGGTTTCTACCAAACACTGGTGCATGGTTTCTTTCGGTAGTGTTTGCCTACGTTACAAATAAAATTTGGGTATTTGAAAGTAAAAACAAGAAGATACATATTGAATTCAGTTTTTTTGTAGGTGGAAGAATTTTTTCTTATGTGGTGGAATCCTGTTTAATGTATCTGTTAATTAATATTTTATGTTTCAATTATTACGTTGCAAAGATAATCTCACAAATAATTGGTGTTGTTTTAAACTATGTTTTGAGTAAAGGTGTCGTATTTAAATAATATCAACTAAACATTAAAAAGATGATGAAGATGAGCTTAGTTAGTATTAGTGTCCCATGTTTTAATGAAGAAAAAACAGTCCCAATATTTTATAATGAAATTTTAAAGGTTTTTGAAGATAAAAAAGATGATTTAGAGTTTGAAATTATTTTTGTTGATGATGGATCTAAGGACGATACATTTAAAATTATTAAAAACCTTTCAAAAGAAGATGAAAGAGTAAAATATATCGCATTTTCAAGGAATTTCGGGAAAGAAGCAGCAATATACGCTGGATTAAAGAATAGTAAAGGATATTACGTTGTAACGATGGATGCTGACCTTCAAGACCCACCATCGTTGTTACCTGAAATGATAGAGAGTATTAAGTCTGGTTACGATTGTGTTGCAACAAGAAGAATCACAAGAAAAGGCGAACCTATTATACGTTCATGGTTTTCTAAGCTTTTTTATAAGATAATTAATAGATTAAGTGATGTTCAAATTGTAGATGGAGTGAGGGATTATCGTATTATGACTCGGGTCATGACAGATTCTGTTTTAACTTTAAGCGAATACAACAGGTTTTCAAAAGGTATATTCGCATGGGTAGGCTTTGAAACTAAATATTTGGAGTTTGAAAATATTAAAAGAGATGAAGGTGAAAGTAGTTGGTCATTTTTAAAGCTTTTAAAGTATTCCATTGAAGGTTTTGTTTCATTTTCAACCTCTTTATTATCCATTTCAACGGTTTTAGGAATTTTACTATCCATACTTTCCATAATATTGATATTAATTGTCATAATCGGAAACTTACTCTACAGTAATCCTGTACCTGGATGGGCGTCCACTGTATGTTTAATTTTGTTTGTTGGTGGAGTACAGCTGTTTTGTATAGGTTTACTTGGTTTGTACCTTTCAAAAACCTATCTTGAAACCAAAAAAAGACCTATTTATATAAGTAAAGAAGAAAAACTTTGAGTAAAAGTTTTATTTATATTGTTTGAATGTTGATTGTTGATTTATGGTGGAAATGGTAGAATTTGTAAGTGGTTTTATAGGTTAAGTGTTTCTTATATTTTTTTAGTTTTTATTTACAACGTTTTATAGTGTTGATTCTATATATTCGGGAACTCATTTACCAGTCGTCGTATAAGATTAGAGTTCTTCAATTCTTTCATAAAGTTAGGTATAAAGATTGGTGATGCAGTTGGAAATCTATTAGGATCCCTTGTTTCATTACATGGGACACTTTGAAGAGGATATACTTTTGAAAAATATAAGCCAACTGTGAACAATAAAAAATAAATTCCTCTAATTTGGGAATAAATTTTCAGCACCAATTTTTTTAAAATAAAAGAGTATGATATGGGAGATTTGGGAATAGATCTATTGTTTAAATCTTCGTAGAGATTCACATCTTCAAAAAAGAAAAAAGATATATATAATAAAGATAAAAAACAGGAACATTATAAAACTTCATTTGTTGTAGTATTAAATATAATTTAATAAAATTCGTCTTTATTTTAATAACAATATCATTTTTCATGAAGTGATTATCCTATTGTTCATTAAATTAATAACATATTTTTATCATAGATTTGAAAGAATACTATGGCTGAGAATCTGAATTGTCTCAGTCATAGATGAATTTCAAGTATCAATTCTTAGTTTCAACGGTGTATGCAAAAACCAAGCTCAACGCTGGAAAACAGAATTAAAAGAGGATAAGAAAGATTTAAGATGGAGATGCTACTGCCCCATATAAAGAATCAAAGATTCTTCTAAATTATCTTCGATGACAATCGAAGATTTTCTAACGTTAAGCATTTAAGTTTCCCTAATCTCCTTATATTGTAGAATTCTTCTAAATTGAAAATAAATTTTTAATATTAAGATATTTTAATATGGGGTTATATAAAACGTTTAACTAATATAATTTTTGGAGGAATATTTCATGAATGATTATGAATTAATAATACTGTCATGGCAATTTAATTATTTCGATATTTTAATGTCATGAGAATTTATATTATAATGATTTTGGTAAAATTTGTCAATTATAAAATATCAATATCTAATATAATCTATTTAAATTTAATTTAGAGAATTTTTATAAAAAATAATTAAACTAATAATTGATAAACATTACCATTATCACTATAAATTCATTTTTATTAATATTAATGAAATTCAATATTTATTAAAAATTATTTATTGTTGAAAATTTATTTTCAACTTAGAAGAATTCATTCTTTATTTGTTACCATGAGTAACTTAGGAGAGTTTCACTCTTCGTTATTCACGAAGTGAACTTAGGAAAACTTAAATGCTTAATGTTAGAAACAGAGAATCAAAGACTCTCTTAAATTCATTTAATGAATAAATCTTTGATTTTCTTAAATTTATTTTCCGCTTAAATTTAAAG
>JAITEE010000097.1 GCA_031282205.1 Candidatus Methanovirga aequatorialis
TATTTACTAAACTATCAATGATTACTAATTTAAATTAAATTTAAAATGAACTTTTAATAAAAATTATCATGGCAAAATTCCAAATCTTAAATTAAAAAAAATATTAGATCAATATAAATCAAATTGTTCTATAGCTATTGAAAAACAAGGCATATTAGACAAATCAATTAATAATTCATCTTTCCAATCATCAAAATTTTCTATTTTTTCCCTATTCCTCTGAACTAGCTTAGATATTTCAATAGAATACCAATCATTTGGATTGCCATATTCATTTATTGTATTTTTTAAAAACCACTTTTGAAAATTGCATGTAATTGAAGTTTTAGATTACTATTTCACTGATTTAATCAGTCATAATACAATTAAAGTTTTTATTAATAACTCATAATTTCTTAAAAAAAAAAATATGGATTGATAATAAAGTATCTACATCAATCTTCTAATGTCTTGAACTTCAACACTACTAATACCGTCTATTTCCTTGAATTTTTCTTCAACAACCTCAGTACCTCCTTCTTCGTCCACAATTACGAACATTACTTTAAGAGCTACTAAACCAAATGCAACAGGCTCTTCTTTGATATTATGAAGTTCAACACCTTCAGGAATTGAAGATTTAATTTTCTCTTTTAATGATTCTAAATCAATTTCTGGATCTTCTGGCATTACTTTAACGGTTGCAACAACGTCTCCCATCTACATTCCTCCATTTAATTAAGGACCTATAAATCCACATTCACATGTGTAAGTGTGACCAAAAGTACGGCATTTATCACATCTATAAATCATTTTATCACATTCTGGGCATGTGAATTTGACGTAAGGATCGATTAGTGGAATTTCTTGCTTACATGATGTACATTCTATTTTTTCCATTTTATTCACCTCTAATATAAGTATATTCAAAATCATAACTATTTTTATTAAGTTTAATAATAGATGAAACTCTTTCAGGGAAGTTTCCATTTATAACAAAACAATCAGCCCCGAATTTAATTAAAAGTTCAGGTAACATTAAGTCAATTGATGATTCATCAAAGGATAAGAGTTTTTTAGCATCAACTTCATCGATAAAAATCGAATTTTTAAGACCTGGTTTTCGGGTATATATACCATTGACATTTGTAGTTATTAAAAGTTTCGATTTTAAAAGATGTGATATGTATGCAGATATAGAATCAGAACTCACCTTCCATGAGTGTTCCAATGGGTCTTTCTCATCCAATATCTTAGATGTGATTAAAATTGGAATTTCACCATTTTCAGATACTTTTTTTGCATCATCAAGACCATCGACGATTCTTGTAAAATTTAGTTTATCATTCAAGAGTTTAGATGTTATACCCATAGTTTCAACAGCCGTTCGATGAGTCATCTCATTAGAAAATTTGATTTTCTCGTCATATTCTCGAATGAGATTTGCAAATTCTCCACCACCAGTGATTATTAGTGATTTTGTTCCTTCAATAGCTTTAGCCACTTTAATAGCTTGTTCTGGAAATAAACTTCCTCCAATCTTAACCACCCATTCGATAATTTTAATCCCTCCATGGTGTCAATAGATTATTTTTAATCACCTATAATTAACGGATCGTTTTAATAGTACATCAGTAATTGGCCGTTCACTTAGTTAAATATATTAACTAAGTAGTTTTAAATCTTTGGAAACTTTATCTATGATTAAATCTTCATCAGGACCAATACCTAAGCAAGTTACTGTTGATGGTGGAAGTTCAGTTCTTCCCTGGTCCACAACTAAATAATTAGGAATTTTATTTAGAACAGCCAATTTTTGAACCTCTAATAATTCCTCTAAACTATCAACTCTTAGAACTATTTTTGCCTGCCCATCGCTCTCCCATTTTTGAATTTTTTCTTTATCAGCTTTTTTATATGAACCTAAACAAGCATGGCAGGATTGTGCAGCTGTTTTGCCTTTAGACATTTTAAGGTCTCTTCTTACAACGATGATTTGTTTCATTAAAGCACCAATTTTTCATTAAACATTAACTAAGTTAGCTTTAGTCGTTAAATAGTTATTTAAATTAAGTTTATTTTCTTATAAGACTTAGATATTAACTATACATAGTTTATTAGTATTATATTTTGAGTTTTAAGTACTATGTTTTATTAAATTTTTAAAATATAATGTATCTTTAAATTAAAATTTGAATAACTTTAAGAACAATCTTTAAATAATATTTTTGGATCTTCAAAGTTAAATGGAATCAAAATCATGAAAAATTATTTCATCCATTGAATTTTTACGTAGTCGAATATTTGATCATTAAATTATATATTCTATTAAAAAATGGTGTTAAAGGACCAAATTTATCTGTAACTCCTTTTAATATCAAAACATCTCCTTTTATAAATCCTTTTATAAATAATAAAACAAGGAAATATGTGGTAACACCAATTATAAATCCTAAAATCGTCTGACTCCATAATGGAAGAAAGGTTAAAGAAGTCAATCCTAAAAGACCAACACCCATAACCAATGAAGCAAAAATCATTTTTAAATAAGGCGTCATAGAACCTTTAGTTTCTTTAATTTTTAAAATGATACCTACGGCTGGAATCGCTATTATTACGCTTGCTATGGTGGTTCCAATTGCGGCACCAACAATTCCATAAATAGGAACCAAGATGTATGTTAATACAATTGTTAAAATAGCTCCAATGACCAATAAGTACATAGGTATTCTCGGATTTTTAATGCCTTGAATAATACTTGATGATATTGAAAAAATGGAGTAAAATCCCATACCAACAATCAGTACGCTCAATGATAAAGAACCGTTCATCAACTCAGGTTTTGTGAAATAAATTGTTCCTAATATTGGTTTTGAAAGCAAGGCAATTCCTACACAGACAGGAATTATTACTATTAACGTGTATCTATAAGATTTAGAAATATATCGATCTAAAAGATCGTTGTTTTTGGTAACGTTGGCAGATGCAGACGCAGGTAGTATCGTGGTTGCAATCGAGTTTGGAAGCATTAAAGGAATTCTTGAAATAGTGTTTGCTGCTTGGAATCGTGCAATATATTGTGGTGCAAGTAGGTGAGGCATGATTAAAGTTGTCACAAGTAATAGTAACATTTCACTTAAAGCCGCAATGGAGACAGGAATTGCAAAATAAATTAACTTTTTCATTAGTTTTAATTCATCTTTAAATGAGAATTTAACCTCTTCATCGGGTTGTGGAATAATGTTTAAGATATATTTTTTAAATAAATAAAAGGATATAATGTCTGAAGCAATGTAACCAAAAACAGAACCTAATGTGGCACCAACAACAGATAAACCCATGATAACTAAAATTACAGAGAACACAATCATGAATCCTTGTTCTGCACCTCTTGATGCAACCATGTACTCGGTTTTATATAATCCTTGAAATGAGCCTCTGAAGGCTCCTACAATTATACTAAATGGTATTACAAGGCTGATCATACATAAAGGAATCAAAAAATCTTGATTATTGTAGTAAGATGTTAAGTAGGGCGAGACAAAAAAAACGAGTAGTAAAGAGAATAACAATCCTAATAGAGCCATCACCTTTAAGGAGGAGTATACAACTTGTCTTGCAAGAGCATTTTCACCTAAGCTTATATATTCTGATAGATATTTCGCAATAGCTGGAGGAATACCACCAGCAGACAGTATTTGAAAAATACCTAAAGTTGTAGTAAAAGTGGCAAGTATACCATAAGAGTAAGTTGGCAGTAATGTAGCCATTAAAAATTGGTATATGTAACTTCCAATACGAAATATGAAGTTTCCGATTAAAATAAAAACATTTGCTTTAACAAACTTAGAACTCAAACTCTTTCTCCTTTTTTTATTCTCTGAGCTTGTTGTGCAATTCTACTCCCAATAAACAATGTATTTTAATAAAATATAGTGTATTAAATAATATTTGTAAGTAATAAAATTTTTAATAACTTATTATAAATATCAAATTTTTTAATTAAAGAAATTATAATTAATATTTTTAAAAATAAAAATATTTTAACAGCTATTTTAATAACTAATAAAATTTAAATAAAAATTAATTAAAAAAAAATGATACTCTAAAATCAGATGATTAGTTACAGATATTTTTTACTCCACTATATTATTAAAAATTTTTTATATTATAATGATATTTGTAAGTTTTTTCAATATTAACTTATTGAATTCCAATGTTTTGAAATCCAATTTTTAGCATAATTAGTATATTTTAAAAACTCATTAAATCCTTCTACAACTTTTTCTTTTATTTTAACAATATTTTCAAGGAAATGTGGGGATAAATATCTTCTTATCTCTTTTATTGGCGTTTCGGCA
>JAITEE010000112.1 GCA_031282205.1 Candidatus Methanovirga aequatorialis
ATAATTTTGTTAGATTTTAGACGAGCCCAGTAAAATTAAATATAAAACTAATATGTGAACCAACGGGACTGTATGGGGATTGCCTTTGATAAAACTAACATATATTAGTGGATTAGGAAGTAGTTTAGAGACTACAACTATGAATGTAAGTCATTATGGGTGGATTCTTAGGAATCTATGATGAGGTAAGTCATAGTAGTTCAATGTTTAGACTTTAATATCTTTAATTGTTTGAGAGAGAATATGTTGCCAGGATAGTCTAGCTTGGTAAGGCGCAAGACTGGAAATCTTGTGAGGATTTTCCTCACCTGGGTTCAAATCCCAGTCCTGGCGTTTGTTACTTGTTTAACAATTTTTAGTTACAACATTATTTTTTAATTAAATACGGTTGTATCACATGAATTTATTTAGCTTATATTAATATTAGATGTGAATTTAACTTGAGTTTCAATGTAGTTTAGAGAAAATCTTAAATTAAGTTTTAATACAACTTTTTAGACGTGAATTTAAAGTTTAAATCAGTTAAATCTTAATTAATTATAAAAACTGTGTTTTTTAGATCTTATCTATTAAACATTCGAATCTGCTTGTCTTTGCAGGCTTGCTCTATATGGAGGTTATTTAATGGAAGACGAATTTAAGCATTTAGTCCGTATTTCAAGAAAGGATGTCGATGGAAATAAAGCCATTAAACATGGTTTAACAGACATTAAAGGTATTGGATTGTCTTTATCAAGAACCATAGGAATTATTTTAGGTTTTGATTTAGATTCTAAGATTGGATACATCTCTGATGATGATATCGTAAAGATTGAAAATATATTAAAAGATCCTAAAAAATTTAATATCCCCTATTGGATGTTAAATAGACGTGAAGATTATGCTACTGGTGAAACTATTCATTTAATAGAATCTGATCTTGACATGATCTTGAGAGATGATTTGAATAGAATGAAAAAGACTCGAAGCTATAAGGGAAGAAGACATGAAGTTGGATTACCTGTTAGGGGTCAAAGAACTAAATCTACTTTTAGAAAAGGTTCATCTGTAGGTGTAAGACGTAGAAGAGGATAATTAAATAGTTAATTTTATTATTTTCTGGAAGTTGTTATCCTTGAGATTAATGACCACTTTTTTTTTAATCGTTGGTTACTTCATCTAGGAATATTTTTTATCTAATTTTTATAGATCTACTAAGGAGAATTGTTTATGGGACATCCAAGAAAGTCAAGGAAAAAGTATGATACTCCACCTCATCCTTGGAATGCTGATAGAATTAAAGAAGAAAACAAATTAATGTTTAAGTATGGGTTGAAAAATAAAAAAGAGATTTGGAAAGCTGATACCCTTGTTAGAAAGTTTGATAGAGATGCAAGATACCTTCTTGGTTTTTCTGCTGATCAAAGCGGTGAGAAGAATAAATTGTTAGGACATTTGAATAGTATTGGTGTTCTTGAAGAGAGTGCTAAGTTAGAAGATATTCTTAACTTAACTGTTGAGGATATTTTAAGAAGAAGATTACAAACCATCGTTCAAAATAAAGGTTTAGCACGAACAGCTAAGGAAGCGAGAATGTTTGTTGTTCATGGTCATATAACTTTGAATGGAAGAAAAATTGATTCCCCAAGTTATATGGTTAAAAGAGGAGAGGAAGAGCTTATTGGTTTCTATCCATCTTCTCCAGTAGCTAAACAAATTAAAGAAGATAGTACTACCAACAACAGTGAAGAAACTAACTAAAAGGTGTTTTTATGGCGAAAAACGAGAAATGGGGAATAGCTAATGTTTATTCATCCTTTAATAATACTATTATAACTGTCACTGATATCACTGGTGCAGAAACGGTTTGCCAATGGTCTGGTGGAAGAGTTGTTCGTGCTGATAGGCAGGAATCATCTCCATTTGCAGCTATGGAGGCAGCTACTCGAGCAGCTGATGATGCTAAAGAAAAAGGGTTCGTTGGTTTGCATATAAAAGTGAGAGCTCCTGGAGGAAATGGACCAAGAAGTCCAGGACCTGGTGCTCAAGCTACTATTCGTGCTTTAGCTCGTGCTGGGATTAAAATTGGAAAAATTGAAGATATAACTCCTGTTCCTCATGACGGCACTGGAAGACCTGGTGGTAAAAGAGGAAGAAGGTTGTAAATCGAAACCACTTTGAAAATTATTTTTTTGTATTTAACACAAGTTTAATGGGAATGATACGTAATGGAAATTGAAGTCAAAGAGAAAAATGATAATGAAATGGTTTTTATTCTTGACGATGTAGATGTTGCATTTGCTAATGCTATACGTAGAATTGGAATGATGGAAGTTCCTAAAATAGCTATTGAATATGTAAACATTATTAAAAACGATTCAGTCATGTTTAATGAAGTTTTAGCTCATCGATTAGGTTTAATCCCAATAGTATCTGATATTGAAGCTATTGAATCTTTGATTCCTAATGAAGAATGTGATTGTAAGGATGATGCAGGTAATACAGATGGCTATTGTTCTAAATGTAGTGTTTCTTTCACTTTGACTAAAAATACTCCTGGAGTTGTTTACTCTGGAGACTTAAATTCTAACGATCCAAAAATAAAGCCTGTCTATGATATGATACCTATTTTGAAACTTAAAGAAGATCAGGAAGTTGAACTTGAAGCGGTAGCCATTGTAGGTAGAGGTAAAGACCATGCTAAATGGATGCCTACTACCGTGTGTACATATAAACAGTATCCTGTAATAACCTTTAATGATGAAAAGGAATTGTCTAACGATGTTGTTGAAGTATGTCCCAACGATATTTTAAAACTAAATAAAAATACTAAAAAACCTGAGGTCCAAAATATAGAGAATTGTACCTTATGTAGATCTTGTGTAAGAGCAAGTGAGAATGATGCCATTGATGTAGGTTATGAGAAGAATAAAATTATATTTAAAATTGAGACTGATGGATCAATGACTCCTAAAGAGGTTTTATTAAAGGCTTGTGATGTTTTAAACAGTAAAGCTGATAAATTTATTGAATTTTTTTAGAGGAGGAATAATAAATGGGAAAACGAATTAATAAAACTAATATTAATCTTGTTGAACTTATAAGAACTCTTAAAGATAAGTATGCGGTTGAAGGTTCAGCTATTTGGAAGGATGTTGCTAAAAGACTTGAAAGAGCAACGCGAAGGAGGACGGAAGTTAACTTATCCACTATTAATAGGTTTTCTACTGATGATGAGACTGTTTTAATACCAGGAAAGGTTTTAGCAGGTGGGCTTTTGGATCATAAAGTTAAGGTTGTGGCTTTAAATTTTTCAAACTCTGCTAAAGAGAAAATTGAACGTATTGGTGGAGAATGCATATCTATTAAAGATATGATGGAAATAAATCCTAAGGGAAGTAATATTAGGATATTGGAGTAGTTTAATGTTATTGGTGTTATCATGATTATCGATGGAGAAGGTCATGTACTGGGTAGATTAGCAAGTGTAATCAGTAAAAAACTTCTTGAAGGTGAAGAAATAGTTGTTTTAAATGCTGAAAAGATCATGATCACAGGATCTAAAGAATGGATTTATGCTAAATACAAACAAAGAGTTGATAGAGCAAGTATTTCCAATCCTCGTGATTTGGGACCTAAATATCCAAGAAGACCTGAAGATATATTTAGAAGAACTGTTAGAGGAATGTTACCTTATAAAAAATCTAAGGGAAGAAGTGCTTACAAAGGATTAAAAGCTTTTGTTGGTACTCCAAGGGAATTTAGGGAAATAGAAGTTTTTAATTTGCCTCAAGCACAGCATAAAAATATTAAAAAAGGCATTGCACTAGGTGAAGTTTCAAAGCTTTTAGGTGCTAAATTTTAATTGTTGGAGTTAAGACTATGAAGAGAGTTATCCATACAAGCGGTAAAAGAAAAACAGCTATTGCAAGGGGAACCGTTAAAGAAGGTAAAGGAAGAGTTAGGATTAATAAATTTCCAATTGAACTTTACTCTCCAGAGTTAGCAAGGATGAAGTTACAAGAACCTTTGATATTGGCTGGTGATGTTGTAGACGATTTAGATATTAACATTAGAGCTTTTGGTGGTGGAGTAATGGGGCAAGCTGAAGCTGCTCGTATGGTCATTGCAAAAGGTTTGGTTCAATGGACTCAGGATATCGATCTTAAAGAGAGGTATATACAGTACGATAGAACAATGTTGGTGGGGGATCCAAGGCGTTCAGAATCTAAAAAATATGGTGGTCCTGGGGCTCGTGCCAGAAAACAGAAAAGTTACAGATAATTTAAGTTACAGATAATTTTTTTATACCTATAATCAAAAACGGTGTAATCAAAAACGTTATAACTACAATAAAATTAACGAGGCTATAAAATGATTCCAATAAGATGCATGAGCTGTGGAAAACCAGTTTCAGCATACTTTGATGAATTTCAAGCAAGAAAAGCTGAAGGTGAAAATCCAAAAGATGTTTTTGAAGATATGAACATTAAAAGATATTGTTGTAGACGGATGTTTATAACTCATGTCGAAGTTTGGGAATAACCATAAATAATGTGCTAAATATTTAATTTCATGGCTGATGTTTACATGTTTAAGACGTATGATTGTTGATCCTTATTGTTGAATTACGAAAAAACTAAATTAACAAGTTAAGATAAATTAACAAGTTTTAAGAAGTTGATATTATATTTAAGGAGAGATAAAATGAGTGTTAAATTAACAAGATTTGAAAAGGCAAGAATTCTTGGAGCAAGATCCATTCAAATCTCCATGGGTGCAAAACCTAAGGTCAAAATTGGAGACTCTATAGATCCAATAGATATTGCAATGTTGGAACTTGAAGAAGGTGTTTTACCCATTGATGTAAAGAAAATCAATTAAATCTTTATTAAAATAACAAGGTGTTAGATTTTCATGAAAAATTCAAGATAGATGGATAGTTATTTAATAGGTTCTAAGAACTATTTCATGGTAATTTTAAAAAATACAATAATAAAATTCTTTAAATTCAAAATTTAAACTCTGAATCTTCCAAACTTTTAAACAAAATCGAGATTATTAAAATAATAAGAATTTATTAAAATAATATAACGTTATATAAAATGCAAGTTTTTGTTACCGTTTATCTAAAGTACAACTTAAGTTAGTTATATTATATGAAGTTGACCTAAAATATAATCGTATCCCTTTTAATCTATAGTCATACCATTAAAATCAACCACTGTTTTTATATTCATGAAAAATGGAGATTTATAGTTTTATAGGGAATTTACAAAGATATTACACTAAATATTCCAACCATACGTTGTCAATGGATTGCTTTTGTGTATGAGTTATTTTATCTGCAAATGTTAATTGATCTGTAATTTAGATAGGAATAAATATCTACCATTATAATTTAATTTGTTATATTGATTAAACCTACAATAAATTATTTGATTAATATTATTAATAAATTTTGTAATAATGTATTATATGGACATTATGGTTGAAGTCTATAAAGGAGGATGTTTTTATGGATAGTGTTATTGAAGATATTCATATTAGGAAAATATTAGATAGTAGAGGTAACGCCACCGTAGAGGTAGATGTAGTTACATGGAATGGGTTTGGAAGAGCTGCTGCACCAAGTGGGGCAAGTACTGGTTCTCGAGAGGTGACTGCTTTTCCAGAAGGTGGCGTTGACAGGATAATTAGTGAAGTTGAAGATTTAATCTCTTCAGAACTCATTGGGATGGATAGTGAAGATTTATCGGAAATCGATACGATTTTAAAAGAAATTGATGGTACAGATAATTATGGGTCCATTGGTGGAAATACCACAGTTGCGGTATCTATGGCTGCTGCAAAAGCAGCTGCTTCTTCTTATAATCTTCCTCTTTATAGTTTCTTAGGAGGAAACTTCAGAAATGAAATTCCTTATCCCTTGGGTAATATGATGAACGGCGGTGCTCATGCGGGAATTAACGCTCCAGATATTCAAGAATTTTTGGTAGTTCCTGTCGGTGCTAAGAACATAACTGAAGCTATTTTTGCTAATACTGCCGTTCATAAAAGATTAAAAGAACTTATCCAAGAAAAAGACTCTCTTTTCACTGGTGGAAAAGGTGATGAAGGTGGATGGGTTCCAAACATTGCAAATGATGCTGCTTTAGAAATTCAATTCAAAGCCTGTGAAGAGGTAAGTGATGAGCTTGGAGTTAGTATTAAACCATCTTTGGACATGGCTTCATCTGAATTATGGGATAAAACTCAGCAAAAATATGTTTATGCTCAAGATAACATTGTAAGAGATACTGGTGAACAAATTGAATATGTAAAAAATATTATTGAAACTTATGGTATGTTTTATGTTGAGGATCCATTTGATGAATCTGATTTTGAAGGTTTTGCTGAGTTAACTAGGTTGGTTGGAGATGAATGTTTGATATGTGGTGACGATCTTTTTGTTACCAATAAAGATATTTTATCCGAAGGTATTAAAAAGAAAGCAGCCAACGCCATTATTATTAAACCTAACCAAATTGGTTCTTTAACTGAGACTTATGAAACCGTTAAATTGGCTAAAGAAAATAATGTGATTCCTGTTGTTTCACATAGATCTGGTGAAACTACTGATGAAACTATTGCTCACTTAGCTGTTGCATTTGCAGCTCCAATTATTAAAACTGGTGCTGTTGGTGGGGAGAGAATAGCTAAATTAAATGAGTTAATCCATATTGAAGAAGAGTTATCAACTCCTTCTATGGCAAAATTAAATTAAACTTATTTTTTTATTTTTTTTAAGATATTAAAAATACCAACTCGAAGATATTAGAAGAAAAATAATGTTTGGAGATATTATGGTGAATATAGATTTAGATCAAGATAGATGTAAAGGTTTAGAGTATTATTAAAGGTGATAGATTGTCAGAATTATTAATCCCGTTAGATAAATATTTGGCTTCTGGTTTACATATTGGGACTCAACAAAAAACTAAGGATATGGAGAAGTATATCTTTAGAGTTAGAGCTGATGGATTGTATGTTTTAGATATTAGAAAGACCAATGATAAGATTATTGCATTGGCTAAGTTTCTATCTAAATACGATCCAGATGATGTTTTAGTGGTTGCTACAAGGCAATATGGTCAAGCTCCAGTTAAGAAATTCGGCGAAGTTATTGGATGTAAAACTATTCCTGGGAGATTTATTCCTGGAACTTTGACTAATCCTAATTATGTTAAGTTTATAGAACCAAAGGTGATCATGGTTACCGATCCAAGATCGGATTCACAGGCTATCGTTGAAGCTAAACAAAATGGAATTCCAATTTTAGCATTATGTGATAGTGAAAATTTACTTAATTCTGTTGACTTGTCAGTACCAGTTAATAACAAGGGAAGAAAATCAATAGCCTTAGTTTATTGGTTGTTAGCAAGAGAAATTTTAAGAATCAAGGGAATAATTGGCGAAGACGAAGATTTAGATATTGATCCATCTGAATTTACTCTTAAATTTTAGATTTAGATCCTAAGTATTATCTTTTTATGGTATCTGTAATTAATAACACTTTTATTTTATTGAAATGAGATCCATAGTTCTTGATTTTATGAAATGGTGAGTACAACATTTTAAAATGAAAAATTATTAATTGTTTCATTGTTTTGGATGATGATTTAGACTTTTCAACTATATTGGGGGCCTAATAAATCTTGCATGGTTTATTTAGCTATTCATAAATTATCCTATGTTATTTTAATGTAAATAGAACAAGATAAAATGGAATCTATAGCTTCCGCTCCTGGAAAAATTATTTTATTTGGAGAACATGCAGTTGTCTACAATCAACCAGCTATTGCTGCAGCTGTGGATAAAAAAGCCACTATTTCTGTTAAAGAAAGTCAAAATGATTTCACGACTTTGAAATCCTATGATTTGGATTTTGAAGCAAGGTTAAATACTGAAAATAAGACCTATGAACTTGTTAATGGAAGACCTGGAATAATTCGTTATATCTTAGAGGCCTTATATCAGGTTCATGATCACAGTCCCATTGATATTATTCTATCAACGGATTTTCCTGTTGGTTCGGGTTTAGGATCATCTGCAGCGGTCACGGTGGCCACGTTAGCTGCCTTATATGGATTTCATAATAAAAAATTCAGTAAAAAAACATTGGCACATAACGCTCATTTTGTTGAAAAAAAAGTTCAGGGCATGGCAAGTCCATTGGACACCTCAATTTCTACTCACGCAGGTTTAATCTATCTAGGAATGGATAAAAAAATTTCTAGATTTAATGTAGATTTTGAGTCAACTTTTGTTGTTGGATACACATCAAGAAAAAGAAGTACATCAAAGGTGGTTAATAAAGTTTCTCAGCTAAAAAATAGACATCCTTATATTGTTGACTCCATTATGGAGACGATAGGTTTAATCACTGAAGAAGCTAAAATGGCCATTTTAAAAAATGATAAAGAAAAGATTGGAGAGTTAATGAATATTAATCAAGGGTTGTTAGATTCCATTGGAGTTAACACAACTGAACTTTCGAGAATGATTTATCGTGCGAGGAAATATGGTGCTTGGGGGTCAAAAATTACTGGTGCTGGAGGTGGAGGCAGTATGATAGCCTACTGTCCAACTCGCTCTGGTGAGGTTTATCATTCTTTAAGAGAGTATGATAACGTAATTAAGGTTAATATCTCTCATGAAGGAATTATTTTAAAAACAAGAGAATAAATTTTTTAACTATATTTGATATTTTTAATGCTCTGGATGGATTTTTGATGATCATTTTGAAGTTAGGAGGAAGTATATTAACAGAAAAAGACTCTTTAAAGCCTAAAATTAATTTAGATAATTTAAATAGAATAGCTATTGAAATTGGAGATTTTTTAAAAGATCATGATCTAAAAGACGAGGGACTAATCATCGTTCACGGTGCTGGCTCTTTTGGACATCCTTATGCTAAAAAATATAGGATTGGAGAACCTTTCCCTGATAGCGAATATCCTAAGAAAAGAATTGGGTTTTCCATAACACATAACTCTGTTAATGGGTTCAGTGGAGTAATATCGGAGTATTTCATTGAAAATGATATTCCAGCTATTTCAATCCCTCCATCTTCGATCATAAAATCATCTAATAAAAGAATTAGTTACTTTAATTTGGACTTAATAAAAGACTACGTTTTTCAAGGTTTCTTACCTGTTCTCTATGGTGACGTTGTTTTAGATGATACACTTAAAATGACGGTTATATCTGGAGATCAGATATTAAGCTATTTAGCTAAAAATTTAATATTTGAGAAAGTAATTTTAGCAACCGACGTCGATGGTGTTTTTAATAAAAATCCGAAGTTATATGATGATGCAAAGTTAATAAAAGTTTTAAACTCTCTTGAAGACTTGGATAGTTTTGATTCGACTACAAATGTTGATGTTACTGGTGGAATGTTTGGTAAAATCCAAGAACTAATTGAACTCGCTGATTTAGGAGTCGAATCTATGATTATAAATGCTCAAACTCCAAGTTTAATTATAAATGCCCTAAAAGGTATTGAAGTTAAAGGCACTTTAATAAAATCAAAACTTGAATCATTTAGTGGTTGAACGTATTAAAAGATTAAAAAGAAATGATAAATATGATTTCAGATAGAAAATTAGAACACTTACTAATTTGTGAGCACTTCGATGTTCAATATAAGAATAAAAAAACGGGTTTTAACGATATTGAGTTTATACACAATAGTTTACCTGAAATTGACATGAATAAAATAGATCTTTCTACTAAAGAATTTGGAAAGAAATTGGATGCTCCGTTGTTTATAACGGCCATTACTGGTGGTCATCCAAATGCGATTCCTATAAATAAACAATTGGCTATTGCTGCTGAAAGTGAAAAAATAGGTTTTGGGCTTGGAAGCCAAAGAGCAGTTATTGAAAATCCAGAGTTGGAATATACTTATAACGTTGCTCGGGAAAATGCACCATCAACAATTTTAATTGGTAATATCGGGGCTCCTCAAGTTAACTATAGTATGAAAGCTGTTGAAACTCTTGATGCAGATATTCTAGCTATTCACCTAAATCCACTTCAAGAGGCTATTCAAATAGAAGGAGATGTTGATTCAACGGGAATTATTGATTCAATTGGAGAAATTGTTAACTGTGTAGATGTTCCTGTTATGGTTAAGGAAACAGGTGCTGGAATTTCAGCTGAAACTTCTAAATTACTTGAAAGTAAAAATATAGATTTTATAGATCTATCTGGCTCTGGGGGTACAAGTTGGGCTGGAGTTGAGACCTACAGACTAAGAGATAAATATCTTGGTGAACTGTTTTGGGATTGGGGCATTCCAACGGCTGTTAGTACAGTTGAAGTATCCAATTCTGTTAACATACCAATTATTTCATCTGGAGGTATTAGATCTGGACTTGATGCTTCTAAAGCAATAGCTTTAGGTGCTGATGCGGTAGGAATGGCGTTACCTTTTCTTAAAAAAGTATGTATTGGTGGTGATGCCATCGTTGAATTTATTCAAAACTTTAAAAAGTCTTTGAAGCTTGCAATGTTTTTGGTTGGTGCCTCAAATATTGAAGAGATAAAAAAATCTAATCTAATAATTAAAGGAGAAACTAAGTCCTGGCTAAATGAAAGAGGATTTAACACAAAAAAATACACAAGGAGGAGTACTGTTTGACTGTAGAAGTAATTGCAATCGGTGGTTATGAAGAAGTTGGAAAGAACATGACCGCTGTAAAGGTAGGAGATGAGGTAGTTATCTTTGATATGGGTATTCATTTAGATAGAATTAATATTCATGAAGATACAGATATAGATAGAATGCATAGTTTAGATCTTATTGAAAGAGGGGTGATTCCTGACGACACCTTGATGAGAGAGGTTGATGGTAAAGTGATAGGAATTGTTTTTACTCATGGTCACCTTGATCATATCGGTGCCGTTGCCAAACTTGCTCATAGATACGATGCCCCTATAATAGCTACACCTTACACAGTAGCCCTTATAGAAAGAACAATTAAAAATGAACGTAAATTTGAGGTGAAAAATCCAATACATAGTTTAAACACTGGAAAAAAGTTAAAATTATCGGATAAAATAACCTTGGAATTAATAAGAGTTACTCACAGTATTCCTCAATCAGCCATTGCGGCACTTCATACTCCTGAAGGGGTCATGGTCTATGCAAATGATTTTAAATTTGACGATTATCAAAAGATATCTCCACCACCAGACTATGATAGATTAAGATCATTAGGCAAACAGGGGATTTTAGCTCTTATTGTAGAATCAACTGATATTAACAGATTTGACCAAGTTAGAACTTACTCTGAAAGAGTGGCTAAATTAATACTTGAAGATTTAATGAAAAAACCGCTTATCGAGAAAAAAGGAATGATAATAACTACATTCTCTTCTCATATTGAAAGAATACAAACCATTGCAGATATTGCTAAAAATAGTGATAGAGAGATTTTGTTTTTAGGACGATCAATGGAACGATTCTGTGGCTTAGCAGAATCCTTGGGTATACTGGACTTACCTAAAAATGTAAAAGTTCTTGGAAAACCAAAGGAAGTTAATGAAGCACTTAACATAGCAGACGACAAAAGAGAAAAGTATTTACTTGTTGTAACAGGTCATCAAGGAGAACCTGATGCTTTACTTCCAAGAATTGCAAATGGAAGAACTCCTTTCACCATAAAACCTGGAGATAACATCATTATTTCTGCAGGTATCATACCAAGTCCAGTTAACGTAGCAAATAGGAACATCATGGAAAGAAGATTGAAGGATAATGGTGCAAGAATATTCCCAAATGCACATGTTTCAGGGCACGCTGGTCGTGAAGACCATAGAGACTTCTTAAGAATGCTTAAACCACAACATATAATTCCTGCACATGGTGACTTATCCATGTTATCATTGTATGGTGAATTGGCAGAAGAAGAAGGATACAGAATAGGTCGTAATGTTCATATTTTAAGAAATGGTCAAGCACAAGTCTTCAATGGGTATGAATAAATTTATTCACTTCCAACAATACTTTCTCTGTTTTATAGGCGATCGTTATGGAGACAGTCTTAATTATTTTATAAAATTTTTAAAATGAACCTTCAGATATTGACCCTTTAATATACTGATATATTTATATACTATTTTATCCATGAATAATAGTACGGATTAAGGTGGTTCTCCATGATCTTTAAAGGAATTATTAACATATTCATACTACTACAAAATTATCAGTAAATAAAAGGGCCAACATC
>JAITEE010000127.1 GCA_031282205.1 Candidatus Methanovirga aequatorialis
TCGAGTGTATTTTTTGAGTATGGTTTTTGTGTGGGGAATGTTTTGGTAAAATAAAGGTTTAGAATGATTTTCGATTTTTTTCAAAAATCGAAAAAAACTCCACACTTTTTTACAGTCTCAATATATGGATTATAACTTTAGTACTTTTTAGTGTTTTCATTGTTTTTACATTTATTGCACAATGGAATATCATGAAAATCGATATTACAATAGTATATAAAATTAGCCTGGGTTTATGGCTTTTTATTAGGGGTTTTTTTTGCTTAGGTTTAACAACAGCATTCAGTAACTTTAAAGTAGAAAATAGTATTTCATTAAAATTTACTCCTACTCTGTCACTGTAAGATCTTCATGGCTTTTTCTGATTTGAAAGATTGAGAACTTAATTGAAAAAATCGAGGGAACGTACAGGTTCTAAAAATTTTTGTTCATAGATCACACGCTGGAAAACATCATCTTTTTACGTAGCCTTAAATTAGAAACATTTATAAACTATTAAATTCATAGTTATAAAACGTCTAATTTTTCAGGATTTAAATTTTAATATAAATTGGATTTTTAACTTAATTTAAGTGATTTTCAGCTTATTTTTGAATATTGCTACTTTTAATTCTTTTTAATTAGATTTTCTATTTTGAAAGTTAGATTTTTAATAAATTATAGTTTTTAACTGTTTAATTAGTAGGTTATTTGTATAATATCTATTTTTAACTTATTTAAGACTATATTATTATAACGGCAGTGTTTAATTGACCATTAATCTTGTAGAATTTAAACTTCTAATGAGATGTGACATCTTAGTCGTGTGAGGCTACGATGTGGTTCTAAAATTTATGAAGGATATTTTCTACATTTGTATGATCGTATAATATTTTTATATGTGGCTGCAGTTATAATGTTTGCCGATGGATGGTAAATTCCAGATGAAAAAGGAGGTAAATAATATGGCAAAAGCAATCTATGTAAAATTTGACGTACCACAAGATTTAGCAGAAAGAGCAGAAGAAGCTTTAGAAATTGCAAGAAATACTGGAAAAGTAGCAAAAGGAACCAATGAAGTTACCAAAATTATTGAAAGAGGAGAGGCTACTTTAGTTTTTATAGCAGAAGATATTGATCCTGTTGAAATTGTAGCTCATTTACCAATACTTGCAGATGAAAAAGAAATTCCTTATATATACTTACCTACTAAAGATGCTGTAGGTGGAGCTGCAGGTTTAAATGTGGGAACTGCTTCAGCCGCTATTATTGATGCTGGTGATGCCCAAGATTTAGTAACTGAAATTGTTGAGAAGGTTAACGAACTTAAAGGATAATCGTTTTTTTTAGAGGATTAATATTCTTTTAAAACCGAAATGTTCTTTAAAAGTAGTTTATTTTTATTTTTAATCCTTTATATAAGTTTAAAGGTGATCGTATGGAAGAAGGGAATCCAGCAGAAATTATAGAAGTTTTAAAAAGAACTGGAATGACTGGAGAGGTAATGCAGGTTAAATGCAAGATCCTCGATGGAAGAGATAAAGGAAGGATATTGACTCGAAATATCATGGGTCCTGTTAGACAGGGTGATGTTTTGATGTTGTTGGATACCATTAGAGAAGCTAAAGAGATTAAAACTCCTTAATATATCTTTACTATTTTATATTTCTATTCATTAAATTAATTCAAGGTGTAAAACATGAGAGTATGTTCATTTTGTAAAAAGGAAATAGAAGAAGGGACTGGGAAGATGTATGTTAAAAAAGATGGTTCAATCTATTTCTTCTGTGGTAGTAAATGTGAAAAAAACATGATTAAACTCAAAAGAGTTCCAAGAAAAGTTAAATGGGTAAAAAATGCATAAGGTGAAATGGTATGATGGAAAGAAGCTTTGTCATGTTAAAACCTGATGCAGTTTCTCGTAAACTTATTGGGAGAATTCTTTCTCGTTTTGAAGAAAAAGGTCTAAAAATAGTTGCACTTAATTTTTTACAAATAGATGAAGATTTGGCTAAAACTCACTATGGTGAACATGAAGGAAAACCATTTTTCAAGGATTTGGTTGGTTATATAATCTCAGCACCATCTCTTGCAATGGTTATTGAGGGCGATGATGCAATATCTGTAATACGTAAGATCGTGGGAGCTACAAACCCTAAAGAGGCAGATTTAGGAACAATTCGTGGAGATTTTGGCATGGACACTGGGAGAAACATTATTCATGCATCTGATTCTCCAAAATCTGCAGAAAGGGAAATAGATCTTTTCTTTAATAGGGATGAAATGTGTGATTACGAGGTTCCTGAGGACTCTTGGGTTTATGAATGAATCTTTTTGAAAAATTGATCAAATACATTTTGAGAGTTTAAGAGTGAGAAATAAGATGGGAAATCTTTGATTTCCAGTTATTATTTAAAGTAATATTTTTTTCTTGATTTTGTGTTCAGTTTTTACTTTTCATCTGATCACGAGGTGGAATTGGAGAACACACTCTTGTTTAGTTCTAGAAAAGTGGATAATTTTAGGAAAACCTTTGATTTCTTTTTATTTCAAGAAGTTTTATAAAAATTTTTATTTTTCAATTTTAAGAAATTGAACTTATTAACGAATCCAAAAAGAATACTACGACTTTTATAAGTTTGTATATGGCTTTTTGTGGAATAAATTAAAGAGTTAAGAACTAACGTTCTCAATTACCGAAGATTTAAATCAAAAATAATACATTCTAATATTTTTTTAAAACGAATGTCGATAACCAAACATTTTTAAAATGAATATTACATTCTGTATGAATATGTACCGTGGGACCACGGGAATTTAAGCCTTTTGGTACTATAATGTTCACGTTAAACCATTTTAACATGTTTTTTTTCATACGATTATAGTTATCTACGAAGGAATCTATGGCTTTCATAAGTTATAGTAGTTCAATATGTTCTTATGAAGATTAGATCCCCAATTATCTCTGTTTTAGGTCATGTAGACCATGGAAAAACCTCATTATTAGATTTTATTAGAGGGAGTACAATAGCTTCAAAGGAAGCTGGAGGAATAACTCAACATATTGGTGCTACCGAAATTCCAATAGACACGATAAAGAAAATCTGTGGCAAATTTATAAAAAAGCTTGAAATAGTTGACACTCTTCCAGGTCTGTTTTTTATTGATACTCCAGGTCATGCTGCATTTACCAGTTTGAGAAATAGAGGTGGTGCCCTGTCGGATTTAGCCATTTTGATATTGGATATTAATGAAGGTTTTAAACCTCAAACTTTTGAAGCGTTGAGGATTTTGAGAATGTATAAAACTCCATTTATAATGGTTGCCAATAAAGTTGATAAGCTATTTGGATGGGACTCTTATCCTAACGCTTCGTTTTCAGAAAGTTTTTCTAAACAAGCTAAAAGTGTTCAACAAGAGGTCGATGTTCGTATTTATGAAATTGTTGGGATTCTTCATAAGGAAGGTTTTCAATCCGAAAGATTTGATAGAGTGACTGACTTTGCATCACAGGTGAGTATTGTTCCTATCAGTGCAAGGTCTGGTGAAGGTATCGTTGAAGTTTTAGCCTTACTTTTAGGTTTAGCTCAAGAATATCTTAAAGAACAGCTGTTAATTGCAGAAAATTCAACTGCTAAGGGATCAGTTTTAGAAATTAAAGAAGAACAAGGTTTAGGTATCACGATAGACGTTATTATTTATGATGGTGTTCTTAAAAAAGAGGATGAAGTTGTTTTAGCAGAAAAAGATAGTGTTTTAACGACTAAAATACGATCGATCCTAAAAATTAATCCTCTTGAAGAGATGAGAGAGTCTAAAAGCCGTTTTGAAAAGGTAGATGAGGTTGTAGCAGCGGCTGGTGTTAAAATTGTTGCTCCAAATCTTGAAAATGTCGTCTCAGGCTCTCCACTTAGAGTTCATCAAAATGGTTCTAATGTTGAGGAGGAAATCTTACAAGAAATTGAGGATATTACCATTAATACAGATGATGATGGTGTTTTAGTTAAGGCGGATACTTTAGGATCACTTGAAGCAATCATAACTCTTTTAAAGGAGTTGAATGTACCTATTAGGAGTGCAGATATTGGTGATGTTTCAAGAAAGGATATTGTTAATGCCTCCATTGTTCAAAAAGAAGATCCTAAACATGGAGTTATTCTTGCCTTTAATGTTAAAGTTCATAAAAAAGCGATAAAGGATCTTAATGAGACTGGCGTTAAGGTTTTTTCAAGCGATGTGATATATCAAATTACAGAAGATTATGAAGAGTGGATTAGGGAACTTGAAGAAAATCAGAAAAAAACGTGGCTTGATGCTATTGTTAAACCTGCCAAAATAAGAATCATACCTAAGCTGGTATTTAGACAAAGTAAACCATTTATTTCAGGTATTGAAGTTTTGAGTGGGACTGTAAAGCAAAATTATTCCTTGATGAACAATGAGGGTCAACCAGTTGGTCAGATCGAAAGTATGCAAGATAAGGGGGAGAATCTCCCATTTACTCATAGGGGTCAAAGGGCTGCTATGTCCATTAAAGACGGGATTTTAGGTAAAGGTTTTGATGAAGGGGATGAATTACATGTTGATATTCCTGAAAAACATTATAAAATCTTGGTAAAAGAATTTAAAGATAAATTAACCGAAGATGAGTTTGAAACTCTTAATGAAATATTGGATATTAAACGAAAAAATGAGCCAAATTGGGGAGAACTTGGACTTTTTGAATAAAAAAAAAATATTTTCTACCTGAACGTGGATATTTGTTTTGTACCAAAATTAGATCTGGGTTGTTCATTAAATAGAAAATATTTAATTAAATAGGACAATACTTAAATATAACTTAATAGAATATTATTTATATTATTAAATAAAAATATAATGTGATCTACTGTTAATAAAACTATTTTAAAAATAAAATGACTATTTTAAATAAGAAATGTCTAATTATTAAATCAAAGTTATCTCAACTACTAACTAAAAAAAAATTAAAAATTTAGATTTAGTTAAATAAAAATTCATGGTTAGTTAAAAATATTGAATATAATCTTTTAAGGAAGATGTTACGTAGAAAGGAGGGAATTATTTGACGTTTAAAGTTGTGGTTTCAGATAAAGAAAATAGCTATCAAATAGAGTCTGATGATTCAATTAACAAACAAATTATTGGATTAACTATCGGTGAAGATATGGATGGGAAGTTTGTAGGATTGGATGGGTATAAATTAAAGATCACTGGTGGAAGTGATAAAAACGGATTTCCAATGAAAAAAGACATTGAAGGGTCTCGTCGAATTAAAAGCTTAGTTTCTGGTGGTATTGGATATAAACCAAGAGCTGCTGGTGTTAGAAGAAGAAAAAGTTTTAGAGGCAATACGATTTCTGAGGACACAGTTCAGATCAATACGGTTGTTTCTGAAGCTGGTGGTAGATCTATTAATGAAATTTTAAGCCCTCCTCAAGAAGAAGGATGAAATCAAAAGAGCAATTAATTGGCATATTCTAATAATATCAACTTTTTATTATAACTTTAATGGTTATTTATAATAACTCTCTGGGTTATGGATTATAATTTAATTAAGCCAACTAAAACGTATAGGTGTAATATGGTAAAAGTACAGTCAGATGTTAATATAGGTTTGGTAGGACATGTTGATCATGGTAAGACAACTCTCACTAAGGCGTTGTCAGGGGTATGGACGGATACTCATAGTGAAGAAACAAAGAGAGGAATATCTATACGTTTAGGTTATGCGGACATTGTTTTTAGAAGATGTCCCAAGTGTGAAGAACAGGTATCCTATACAACTGCAGAAACATGCGAACGTTGTGGAACTAAAACTGAAATTCTTAGAAAAATATCTTTCGTCGATGCTCCAGGACATGAAACTTTAATGGCTACTATGTTATCTGGTGCTGCAATAATGGATGGTGCAGTTTTAGTAATAGCTGCTAATGAATATTGTCCACAACCACAAACTAAGGAACATTTAATGGCATTGGATGTTATAGGTGTTAAAGATATAATCGTTGTTCAAAATAAGATTGATATTGTTTCAAAAGAAAGAGCAATTGAAAGTTATCATGAAATTTTGGATTTCGTTCAAGGAACAAATGCCGAAAATGCTCCTATTATTCCAGTATCTGCTCAACAAGGAGTTAATATGGATATATTAATTGAAACAATTGAAAATGTCATTAAAACTCCGAAAAGAAGTCCAAGAAAATCCTCAAGAATGTACGTAGCAAGGTCTTTTGATATTAATAAACCAGGTTCTAAGCCAGACTCCCTTGAAGGTGGAGTTATTGGTGGAAGTTTAATTCAAGGAACCTTTAAAGTTGGGGATGAAATTGAGATAAAGCCTGGTGTTAATGATAAGAATAATAAATGGATTAGTTTAACATCGCAGATAGTGGGCTTAAATGCTGGTGGAGAGGATGTTGATAAGATTGGACCTGGTGGACTTATTGGTGTTGCTACATTGTTGGATCCTTCTTTATCTAAAGCAGATTCTCTTTCAGGTTCAATAGCTGGAAAACCAGGTAAACTCCCTCCAGTTTTAAATAACTTTTCAATGGAAACTTTTCTTTTAGAAAGGGTTGTTGGTATTGAAAATGAGAAGGATGTAGATCCGATTAGCTTGAAAGAACCATTGATGATTAACTGCGGAACGACTACAACCGTTGGTGTTGTTACTAAGGTGAAAGGTTCTACTGTTGATGTGGCTTTAAAGTTACCTATCTGTGCAGATCCAGATCAAAGAGTAGCTTTAAGTCGAAGAGTTGGGGCAAGATGGAGATTAATAGGTTATGGAATAATTCAATAAACTTTAAATAGTTATGTTAAGTTGTCTAAAATGAATAATAAAAAATTTAGGAATGATGAAGGGCGATCATCTATTGATAGACAAGAAAAAGAACTGATTATAGACACAAATTTTTAATGATTCCCTTTCAGTTCAACGTTGATATAATCACTGAACTTGAAAAAACTTTACCTTCTTTTAAATTGGTCGTTCCTTCATTTGTTATCGATGAATTATTGGGTTTAAAGAAGAATAAAAAGGTAAAAATTAGGGTAAATGCTGAGTTAGCTATTAAAATAGCCAAATCTCATAAGATTACGATAAAAAATATATTTTTAAATAAAAATGAGTCTGTTGATAATGGTTTACTTCGTATTTCAAGAGTTTTAGCTACAAACGATAAGAAGTTAAAAGAAAAAGCAAGAAAAAAAGGAATAACCATTGTATATTTAAGACAAAGAAGATACTTAGCTATTGATGGCTACGTTAATCAATAGAAATACTATATGGTGATTGAATATGAATTTATGGAAAGAACTTAATCCAGGATCGAATGTTCCTGAGAACTTAAATACGGTTGTTGAAATTCCTAAAGGTTCAAAAAATAAATATGAGTACGATAAAGACAAGGAATCTTTTGTATTGGATAGAGTTTTATATTCCTCCGTTGTTTATCCAGTTGATTATGGATTCATTCCACGAACTATTTACGATGATGGAGATCCAATGGATATTATGGTTTTAATTGATCAACCTACGTTTCCTGGTTGTATAATCGAATCACGACCCATTGGAATAATGAAAATGATCGATGGTGGGGACAAAGATTATAAGGTTTTAGCCGTTCCAGTTGATGATCCAAAGTACAAGGACGGTTATGACATCTTTCAAATTCCTGCTCATGTTTTGGATGAAATATCTGAATTCTTCAGAACTTATAAAAATTTAGAAGGAAAAAAAACTGAAGTTCTTGGCTGGGAAGATGCTGAATCTTCTAAAAAAGAGGTCATCCGTTCGATAGAGTTATATAAAGAAAAATATTATTGATCGACTTTTCTTACTTGATATTTTTCATAGAACAGGCTTTTATTTATAATATTTTTATTGTGATCTCGTGTTTAATCATGATAATCAATATTTAATATAACAATTGGCTATAACTTTATTTTACCTATATGAGGTGTTTATTTGTATTATTTATCAAAAATTCAAGATACTGTGAGAATTCCACCTTACATGTTTGAAGTTCCTCTTGAAGAAATGGTTATTAAAACTTTGAATGAAACATACAATGGACGATTGGACAAAAATTTAGGTTTGTTAGTAAGTGTTAACGATGTAGAAGATATTGGTGAAGGTAAAGTTATCATGGGTGATGGTGCTGCCTATCATGACGTTGTTTTTAATGCGATATTTTATAAACCAGAACTACAGGAAATTGTTAAAGGATACGTTATTGAAATCTCTGAATTTGGTGCTTTTGTAAGATTCGGTCCCATGGATGGTTTGGTTCATGTTTCTCAAGTCACTGATGATTATATTAGTTACGACGGTAAAAGAGGTGCACTCATTGGGAAAGAGTCTAATAAAGTTCTTGAAGAAGGAGACAATGTAAGAGCCAGAATAGTTGCAATTAGTCTTAAGGGTAAGACAACCAAAGAAACTAAACTAGGTCTTACTATGAGGCAAGTTGGTTTAGGAAGATTTGAATGGATTGAAGCAGAAAAGAAAAAGGCTTCGAATAGGAAAAAGTCATCTAAATAATAAAAGATTAAATATTTTAGACTAAGAAGTGGTAGGTTAAATGAGTGAAAAATCATGTGTTTCATGTAACAGAATATCACGTAGTGAGATTTGTCCAGTTTGTAACAAACCGACATCTACAAATTGGAGTGGATTTTTAGTGGTTGTTGATCCAGATAACTCAGATATAGCTAAGGGATTGAATATAAATTTACCTGGAGAATATTCGTTGAGAGTTAGATAATTGTATCCATTGTAACTGGTTATTTTACTTTAGGTTAAATAATGTTGGTTTTAAAAGAAGACTTAAGAAAAATTTTAAAAAAGCCTATGGGGCGACTTTTTCCTAATTTTGAAGATGTTATTCCTTTGCTTAAAAAAACTGAGTTTTTCATATCCGTTGGTGATGAAACTACATTAAATCTCATTAAAAATGATTTAACTCCAAATTTGGCTATTATTGATTATTCTATTCAAAGAAGACAACATAATATAGATTTAAATTATACTACAAATGTTTTTAATGTTGATAACCCACCAGGAACCATAACTGACCAACTATGGGAAACCATAGATCTCGCTATTAAAAAATCGGTTAATGAAAACCAACTTATAGTTGTTAATGGGGAAGAAGATCTTGCTGTACTTCCTTGTTGTTTAATGGCTCCTGAATATGGAGTTATTTTATATGGACAACCTGATCAAGGTTTGGTTCTTGTTAAAATTTCTGATATTAGAGAAAAAGCTGAAGAGTATATTGAGATGTTTGAAAGAATATACTGAGATGTTTTATTAAGAGTGTATGAAGGTTGAGATACTATGGAAATAAATGTAATCCAAAAGAAAGAGAATAAAGTGTTAAATAGAGTTGAAGTTAGATTTGATTGTGTCTACACTGGTGAAGCGACACCTAAAATATTGGATGTTAAAAGTAAATTAATGGTAGTACTTGACACAAAAAAAGAATTAATTGTCATTGATTCTCTTCAACCAAACTATGGTGAAGCAAAGGCTACGGGTTATGCTAAAGTCTATGATTCTAAAGAAGATCTAGAAAGCATTGAACCAAAAAACATAATTGAAAAAAATAAAGAACCAGAGCCTCCTTCCAAAGAAGAAGAAAAAGAGAGTGAAGAAGAAAAATAATGTATTAAAGTTCAATTAATTTATTAAATAAAATGGAGAGTTAAATATGAAGATATCAAGTGTTTATCAAGTTGATGGAGATAAATTAACCCGAAAAAATCCAATGTGTCCTAGATGTTCAAATGGTGTATTCATGGCAGATCATGGTGATAGGTACGCTTGTGGTAGATGTGGATACACAGAGATTAAAAAGAACTAATCTAAATATTACTGTCATCTAACTGTCGTTCAGTTCATGGATTAATATGACTACTTTAAAGAGAAACTTAAGCTCCGATGAACTTGTAGGTATTGGATTGTTTATTTCAAGTGTAACTTTACTATCAATAATGTTAACGTCAGGATTGAATAGATCGTTAAATATGGATGAAGTTTATACCTTAAGAATCATTGATAGATCTTTTACGTACATGGTTTTTACCACTGCAGCTGATGTTCATCCTCCTTTGTATTATGCCATTTTGATGGGTGCCTTCAAACTTTTCTCACCCTTGTCCTACACGTTTAATATCGTTTTTGCCAAGTTGGTGTCTGTTGTTACTATGTTTTAGTTTTGTTAAGTTGAGGAAGGATTTTGGGTGGTTGGTTAGTGGTATTTTTGGTTTTTGTATTGTTACGATGCCTAAGTTGATGTTTTATGGTGTTCAAATTAGGATGTACTCTTGGGTGATGTTTTTTGTGACGATGAGTTTTTACTACTGTTACGAGATCACCAAGAAATCGACTAAAAAGAATTGGATCATCTTCACTACATTCACTCTGTTGGCTGCTTACACTCATTACTATGGGGCAATGGCTGTTGGTGTAATTTATTTGATGTTGTTGATTCATTCGATCTGTGAAAATAGGATTTTGATTAAAAATTGGATATTATCTACATTATTTGTTGTTCTGTGTTATTTTCCATGGATTTTTTTCGTTTTCTTTGGTCGTAGGACTAGCTATTTTTCTAATGACACACAATTTAAAACTCCTGTTCCTAGAGATTGGATAGATTCAATAATAGATTTTTTATTTACTCCTACATATATAACACACACACACACACACAATGATTTAACTAATTGGGGGTTGTTGTTCTTTATATGTGTTGTACTGTTGAGTGTTGTACTGTTGATGGTGTTATATATCCTGTTTAAAATAATAAAAGATAAAGACAACTCTTTTAACTTCATTGGTTTAGGTGGTGTTTTTGTTTTAATAGCTGTAATGGGCTTCGCATACTCATTTTCTACCATGGGAAGATCAATATTGGTCGCAAGATATGTTTTTCCAATGGTAGGTTGCCTTTGGTTGTCACTTGCAGTTTTGTTGGATGGATTTTATTCAAAGAAAACAATTTTTGTTCCAGTATTGTCGATCTTTTTGTTGGTTGGTACTGTGAGTAGTGTTTCGTTTATAGACTACGAACACGATGTAAACTCATCGGATTTAAAATTTAGATATTATATGGATCGTATTGATGCCAATGACACGATTTTGGTTTTAGATGTTCCATTTGTTCGTTCTGATTATAATTTTTACCTAGATAAAGAAATTATCATGATTGATAACGTTTCTTCTCATAACGTTGAAAACAAGCTAGAGCACACGATCTTAAAAATAAAACTAAAAAAGGGTAAAGTTTGGGTTTTTAATAATTTACATAAAGATTTTGATGGGACAAATGAATTCAATAATTTGTTGGTTAAAAATGGTTTTAAGTTACGTTGTGTCAATGAATTAAGTCCAACATACGTTGCAAACTTTTATCCACATAACATTTATTTGATCGATCCATTGGAATAGTGTATATCTATGTTTACTATAAAAATATGTAACTGCTTGTTATTTATTATGAATACTATAATTGAATAGAGAATACTTGTGATTGTTCACTTGATTTTAAAATATTATTTTTAATTAATTTTTATTATAGTACTCTTTGAAAAGTTTATCAATTTATAAAATATCAATATTCAATATATAGATAATTTTTATAAGAAATGATTAAATCAATAATTGGTAAACATTACCATTATCACTATAATTATTAAAATAGCTATTAAATACTTTTATTTTTAAAAATGTTAATTATAATTAGATTGTTTAGGGTTTAAATAAATATTGAAACTATAATAGATTTTTATTATCTTTAAAATACTTTATTTTTTATTTTATTAATAATTTAAAGATTATTTTTAAAAATAAAATTATAAAATAATTTATTTATTAAAACAAAGAATAAATTCTTCTAAATTCACTTTGTGAATCATATCGATGATTATTAATTCAAATTAAATTTAAAATGAATTTTTAATAAAAACAATTGTTGCGAGATTTTAAACTTTTATAGTACTGGACACAACTTTTTAAAATATAAAGTTTATTAAAATATAAAGTTTATTATTTTATTAGATTTTATTTAATTAAATATGATTTAAAAGATTGAGGGTGTAAATTTTTGTGGAGTTTTTCTTTATATTACTCCATTTTCCATGAACAGAGCTAAATACTCAAGTAAACCCTCATTTGTCTTAAATTTACTTTTAGTTTCTGATTTCTTAGTCTTACTATAGTGTTGCTCTGCTTGTATTCGATGTTCTAGGTATGAAATTATCAACAGTAAACTGTGTGAGGCTTTTAAAGTTAAGAATTATCTTTTTCGTTAGGACTTTTATTATCACAGATGGTAATCTGTCATATTTCTCTAATAATACTTTATATCTCTTTAAACATTCTTTTCCATCATAAGTTCGGAATATATTATTAATTTCCGTCAAATATCGCACAACTGACATTTTAGTAACTGTATTGTCTTTAGTTCTTTTTAAATATCTTTTTACTTTCTCTCTGCAGTCTTTCATAAGATGAAATACACATTTTTGATGTTTTAACCCTAAATTTTCAGCTACTTTCTTATATTGTTTTAATCCATCACTTGTTAAACTAATTCTTGGTTGTACATCGGTAATATCTTCTATTAATGATTTTAATCTTTTAGTTGTTCGTGAAGACATTATTTCTTCAGCTATAGGGTATTTAATGAATGCATCATGGAGTAAAACCCGATATCTCTTTGTTACCGATATATGTAAATTCTTCATCTATAACATAATAACCAGATAGTTGGTTGAATTTGCGAATAATCCTATTTCTCTTTTTTAACTTTATCTGTGTCTATTTTAAGGAAATTTTTAACAGATTGATGAGATATTTTGAGATTTAAGAAATTACCCACATCTTTAGCTATTTTTCTAAGTGAACCACCTCTAATCTTTTTGGATTCCCTAATTTTATCCTTAACACTCTTAAAAAAATTTTTACTCTCTTCTTTAAGGTTTCCTAATGTGGTAGAGTATTTTCTACTACAATTTTTACATTTGTACCTTTGTAAGATGATTTTGATTTTTTCACCAT
>JAITEE010000147.1 GCA_031282205.1 Candidatus Methanovirga aequatorialis
GTGACATTACACATTAAACGATGGAATGACAGAATAATAAAAAATGTAACAGAATTCACAAAAAAATATCAAATACTCAAAAAATTAAGTGCCATCATGTGAATTCTTTACAATGTCAATTTATTCAGTTTTAAATTTTTAATTAAGTAACATAATATACCTAATTTATTATATGATCCTAATTTTTGCAGTTATAATTCCAACTAATTATAGTGCATAGTGATAAACAGCTATATAACCTAATTTTTCCTCATTTTTTTATTATCATTGAAAAACATGGTATCAAATATTACATATTATTCCATTGTTTTTGGTAGTGTATAAATGTTTACTTTTTAAATTGGATTTAAAGGCTTAATTAGTGTTTATATGAGCATATAATAACGAATTGAAATAAATTAAATTAGTCATTAGAAACCGCTTTATACATTAAATAAACAATCATCCTCTCCATTATATTAATTTAAAGACTTAATATCTGTTAAAATATCTAATAAAGAAGAATAAATTGATAAATATTTGATTTAAATATCTATTCTACAAAAATGAAACTAAAATTCTCATTCTAAATACGATCCAAAAATTTTAAATGAGTCAAATATCTGTGGATATGAATAGTTACTCATGTTTTTAGCCCATGATTGAAAGTTAAGAACTAAAAATTTTAGTTCATGGAAAAATCAACTAAAATTCAAATTTAAACAACATATTTTCTGAATCAGACGTTATAAATTGGAAACAGCGAAAAAAAATTTCAAAATATCCTATTCGGAAGGTTTCTTTTGACATCATTTTTTGGAAAATTTTATATATAAAAAAATAGTAACACTATTATTAAAACGATATTTTTTATTGTTTGGGTTTATTCTGTTTTTTAAAGTTCAATTCGTACCTGTTTGTAGGATATATAAAACTATTTAGTGTAATAACAAACGACAATGGTACAATTGAAAAAAAAGTCTTATGACTATGCAAAATATTAAGAATATATAATTAAAAGAGTGAGTGTCGTGTTGTTTTTAACAAAAATGACCATTTAAACAAGACGTTAACATGTACAATAGGTTAAATCATGAAATTAATGTGTTCAAGTGAAGAGTCTCTTTATCGTCCTGAGGTGTTTAGATGGAGGGAGAGAATGAAGTTACTAGATCCATTAGGGGATTTTGTTGTCATTCTTCCTTGTAGTATGAGAAAGCCTTATTCAACATCTAAGTCCCATCAAATATTTAGAAAACATACAAAATACTATCAGGAAGTGATTGTGACCTCTCCTTTTGGAATTTGTCCAAGAGAGTTGGAGTCAACATTTCCAATACAATCCTATGATGTTCCAGTTACTGGTCATTGGAGTTTTGAAGAGAAAAAAATAGCTGGTGAACTTCTTAAAGATTATGTTAAGGATAAAAACGTTGTTGCCAATGTGTCTGGTGGTTATGAGGAGGCTTGTAGGGAGTATCTTGATGATTGTATATACACTTGTGAAGATGGGAAACCAACATCTTTTGAATCTATTTATAACTTAAGAGAAGAACTTAAAAAGTTTCCAAAATTAAATAAAAGAGATAGACTGTTACATAAATTAAGGTCAATAGCCATCTATCAATTTGGAATATCTGGATCTGAATTTATTCCTGATGATGTCTCTACAAAGGGGAGATACCACAAAAGAATTTTATCAAAAAAAGAACAATTCGCTCTTTTAAATGCGGATACAGGATTATATTCTTTAACTCTTAAGGGTGGAGAAATATTAAACGACCTTTCCATTAAAGTTGTTGAAATTAATTTTGATTTAACTACAAACACCTTGTTTTCTCCTGGTGTTGAAAAAGCGAATAGTAGTATTATTCCTAAAGATGAAGTGGTTATTATCAGAAATGATGAGGTCATGGCTGTTGGAAGAGCGGTTTTATCTGGCAAAGAAATGGAAGAAGCCAGTAAAGGTGTTGCCGTTAAAATACGTCAAAGAGTCAAATGAAAATTTAAAGGGTTTGATCACGCCTTTTATTTCTGAGAATTTTAGGAGAATCTTTGATTCTTCGTTTTTATTATCATAAATGACTTAAAAAAGAACTTATTCTTCGTTTTTTAAAGTTTGAGTGAAGTGTTAAAATGAGGCCTTACACTATATTGAATGCTGCAATGACTTTGGACGGTAAAATAGCTACAAGAACAGGAAGTTCAAAAATATCAAATAAAAAGGATATTGAAAGAGTTCATAAACTCAGGAGGGAACTTGATGGAATCATGGTTGGTGTAGGTACCATCTTAATTGATAATCCTAAGTTAACAGCCCATAAACTACCAAATGAAGATATATTTACCCATGAAAGATCTATGAAGAAGCTTAATCCTACCAGAGTTGTTGTCGACAGCCGTGGGAGAACACCATTTAACTCAAATGTATTAAACTCCGATGCTGAAACGATAATAGCCACATCCAATAAAATATTAGAAAATGAAGAATCTCTTTCATTGCTTAAAAAAAAAGCAGATGTTTTCATCTGTGGTGAGAGCGAAGTTGATTTAAAAAAGTTGATGGAATATTTATATCATAACGGAATTAAAACTCTTATGTTGGAGGGTGGTTCAACACTTAACTTTTCAATGTTTAAGGAGGATCTAGTTGATGAGGTAAGAGTCTGTATTGGTCCAGTTATCGTAGGTGGTGATCAATCCAAAACCCTGGTGGACGGTGATGGTTTTGACTTTATGGAAAGTGGTGTTCAACTCATAATGAAAAATAGCTACCTCCTTAATGAATGTCTGATATTGGAATATACCGTTAAAAAATAGCTATTTTCGTGCTTTTCCTATTCTTCTTAGAATAGCTAATTCACCAACAGCTATTAAACCAGAAAAAAACCTTTCAAGACCTCCTGTTGCCCAAATAGCTTCTCCAAAAGTGGAATTTTTAATCCTTTTCTCATATTCTTCTGGTTTTATCTTTTCACTTGTGGTTCTTCTGTATATGATGGATGATGCCTCCAATAATTCGTCCCAAGTAAACGCTTTTAATTGTTTAGCCATTACCATATATAATTTCTCAACTTTAACCTCGTAAAGTGCCGATAAAGTATCAACGATTTCAAATGAACGAATAACACCAACCATAACATCATCATTGTTAAGAACAGGTACACTAATTAATTTAGATTTTGAAATTTCTAAGACTGCCAAACGAGATGGATCGTTTTCATGGATATGTTTAACGTCCTCTTTAGGATTCATGATCTCGGATATTGACTTTTTATTCTCCCTTAATCCCTTAGCAATATCAAGTGAGGTGACCCAACCAATTAATTTCATGTTTTCATCTAACACGGGTGTTGTAAATCTCTTTGCATTCTCCATTTTAATAGAAATCTCTTCTATAGAACTATCAGCATTTGCGTAGATAAAGTCCTTGTCCATCATTTCCTTTGCTTTCATATTTATCCCTATTAGCTGTTGTCATGACAGTTTGATTACAGTGTAATTTATCGTTTACATGGTATTTGGATAATTTTTTATCCACATCTTTTTTTGTGAAACTCCAGTTGATTTTAGTTTCTTTTATTGTATCACATCAGGCTTTAGTTTCATATACTCGTGTTACTGTACCATGTTTGAACTACCATGACTGAATTTCAGTCATGGATTCGATCTCTAAATCGATTCCTAATCCAGAGACTTGTTGTCTCTTTTACCAAAGGCAATTCCCGTTGCACCAACGGTTCTGATATTCAACGCAGCGTTGATATCACGGTCATGGACCGATCCACAATGATCGCATGTCCATGATCTTACATCTAAACCAATTTTTTCTAACTGGTATCCACAAGTTGAACAAGTACTAGAAGTATACTTTTCATCTACAAGGGCAAACTTGGAACCATACCAGTCTGATTTATACTCTAACTGTCTTTTAATTTCAAACCAATGATGATCAGCGGTTGTCTTGGCCAATTTCTTGTTTTTTAAACCTAATTGGCTGTTAACATTACCTACACTGATTTGTCCATACTTTTTGACAATATTAGTAGTTATATGGTTTAGTTTATCCTGTATATAGTTAGTTTTGTCTTTGTAAGCTTTGTTAAGCTTGGTTAT
>JAITEE010000204.1 GCA_031282205.1 Candidatus Methanovirga aequatorialis
CGTCGAGAATTATTAGTCCACTATTTCAATCTCAAATTGATCTGATTTTAACTAGATGAAAAAATTAAAAACAGTGGATTTATGCGCATTTCAATCTCAAATTGATCTGATTTTAACTATGTTAACAGCAGCACTGGGAATGATGATAATGAATTTCAATCTCAAATTGATCTGATTTTAACTTGTTTCGGTGGCTAAGAGTAATCCTGGGATGTAATTTCAATCTCAAATTGATCTGATTTTAACTATTTAATTCAATTTTGTCTGTTTTTAAATTTAGTGAATTTCAATCTCAAATTGATCTGATTTTAACTCTTGTATGTATAATTTATCCCCTAACCTTTGCGATTTCAATCTCAAATTGATCTGATTTTAACTATTAATAGCTAGAGTATTCACTGCTTTTGCGGAATTTCAATCTCAAATTGATCTGATTTTAACATTAAATTAAATAACTTGTTAAAATCCTTGAACAATTTCAATCTCAAATTGATCTGATTTTAACAACAGCATTACTGTTTTTTATTCTCCACCAAATAGTATTTCAATCTCAAATTGATCTGATTTTAACCGGTAGGGGAGTATGGTTATGGTAACATGTTCAGATTTCAATCTCAAATTGATCTGATTTTAACAAGCTTTTATCCACGGATTTATTATATAATCCATATTTCAATCTCAAATTGATCTGATTTTAACTCTTTTGAGTAGTGTGTTGCATTTCAATATTTATTTCAATCTCAAATTGATCTGATTTTAACATGTGTTACGTGATGATTATGCGTATGAATATGATTTCAATCTCAAATTGATCTGATTTTAACCTCTTCCTCATTTCCACTATCTAAGGCTGATGCATTTCAATCTCAAATTGATCTGATTTTAACTTGTACGAGCAGACAAATGGAATGCGTACAGTAACATTTCAATCTCAAATTGATCTGATTTTAACGTTTTCACATCATATTCTTGTATGTACTCGTTATATGATTTCAATCTCAAATTGATCTGATTTTAACACATACCAGAATAACAACTGTCTGCTAGTGTTGATTTCAATCTCAAATTGATCTGATTTTAACTGCAATTCAAGCAGTGAATAATGCGATTAGTATATATTTCAATCTCAAATTGATCTGATTTTAACTTATTAAATCTTCGTATGCATGTATTTGAGTGCATTTCAATCTCAAATTGATCTGATTTTAACAGTATCCACCATCCGAAGAATATGATTGTTTTAATCATATTTCAATCTCAAATTGATCTGATTTTAACTTCACCTCATGATCACGTTTTTCGTAAACTGTTAAGTGATTTCAATCTCAAATTGATCTGATTTTAACGAATAAATAAATATAAAATATAATACATAAATAAAATTTCAATCTCAAATTGATCTGATTTTAACATATACTTCAAAAACAACACGGAGGTACGGTTTTATTTCAATCTCAAATTGATCTGATTTTAACAATTGGGTTAATAGTGTATTAGAGAAATTCACATTTCAATCTCAAATTGATCTGATTTTAACGAGTCCTTGACGGATAGTACTATTTACCGTTTAAATTTCAATCTCAAATTGATCTGATTTTAACTAGTATAGATTCTGCGAGTAATAAGCTTAATGGATTTCAATCTCAAATTGATCTGATTTTAACTCTGTTTGACTTATGCCTATGTAGGATGATACACGATTTCAATCTCAAATTGATCTGATTTTAACATGGCAGACTATTATTGATGTTGAGGTCACTGTATTTCAATCTCAAATTGATCTGATTTTAACATATATTTTTAAAATAGGTAAGTTTGGTAAGTTATTTCAATCTCAAATTGATCTGATTTTAACACTTTATATAATATAGTATTACATATTTTGTCAGACGGATTTCAATCTCAAATTGATCTGATTTTAACTCATTATCCCGTCTTCAGTTATTTTGCCGTGTATTATATTTCAATCTCAAATTGATCTGATTTTAACATAATCATAATTACAACTATTCGAATATTTTGAATTTCAATCTCAAATTGATCTGATTTTAACACGATTTGTTAGAAGAGATAAGTGAATATGTTATTTCAATCTCAAATTGATCTGATTTTAACACTTTTTTGACACTACTTTTCAGGTACTTTTCAATTTCAATCTCAAATTGATCTGATTTTAACCATATTCTTGTATGTACTCGTCGTAGGATGTTGATTTCAATCTCAAATTGATCTGATTTTAACATGTTTCCTCATTATCACTCAAATCAGTACAATAATTTCAATCTCAAATTGATCTGATTTTAACGCTAACCCTTGTCTTATCTTACTAAGCAGATTAATTTCAATCTCAAATTGATCTGATTTTAACTAATAATCAGAACGTTTCTTATCATCAGATAAATCATTTCAATCTCAAATTGATCTGATTTTAACAAGTGGTAGAAGTGATTATTATAGAGAGCGTAGCGGATTTCAATCTCAAATTGATCTGATTTTAACATTCAAGTTTTTAAACCTATACGTTTCTTTATTTAATTTCAATCTCAAATTGATCTGATTTTAACCAGAAACAACGACTTCAACGAAGAACTAGACGAATTTCAATCTCAAATTGATCTGATTTTAACAATTTAATGCGATTTCGTTTTCCAATCGTTCAAATTTCAATCTCAAATTGATCTGATTTTAACTCGTAGACTTCTGCTGCTTTTGATTCTATTTCACATTTCAATCTCAAATTGATCTGATTTTAACCGGTGCGAGTAACTATCACGCCGCAATACTAACATTTCAATCTCAAATTGATCTGATTTTAACTAATAATCAGAACGTTTCTTATCATCAGATAAATCATTTCAATCTCAAATTGATCTGATTTTAACGGTTCATATACATCCTTTTCTAAGTTATTGAAATTTCAATCTCAAATTGATCTGATTTTAACTTGTGCTCCATGATCCATCACTATTTCGTATGAGTGTATTTCAATCTCAAATTGATCTGATTTTAACACGCTATTGTAAGAGTATGTTATTATTGTTGTTGCATTTCAATCTCAAATTGATCTGATTTTAACCCTCTCCAAGTAGGATCACGTCGGCTTATAACGAGATTTCAATCTCAAATTGATCTGATTTTAACTTTAGAAACAGTGTTAGGACCAATTAGGATAAGATTATTTCAATCTCAAATTGATCTGATTTTAACCATATTTGAATAACAATTATTTGTTAGTGTTGTTGCATTTCAATCTCAAATTGATCTGATTTTAACTTCTCCAATCTTTGAATACATTTTTCACTCACATTATTTCAATCTCAAATTGATCTGATTTTAACAAGTGAACCTCATCATCCGCAACCCAATAACCCATTTCAATCTCAAATTGATCTGATTTTAACACATGGCATTATAACAATATTGTGCTAGTGTTGATTTCAATCTCAAATTGATCTGATTTTAAC
The DNA here is from genome assembly GCA_031282205.1 of Candidatus Methanovirga aequatorialis. Classification (GTDB taxonomy): domain Archaea; phylum Methanobacteriota; class Methanobacteria; order Methanobacteriales; family Methanobacteriaceae; genus Methanovirga; species Methanovirga aequatorialis. The sequence goes on from JAITEE010000204.1 coordinate 3,465, forward strand.
TGTTGATTTTGATAATGGTACTGTGTATGATCTATTTCAATCTCAAATTGATCTGATTTTAACTGTGACGTTTAATTTACTTAAAATATCTAAAGAATTTCAATCTCAAATTGATCTGATTTTAACTAATTAATATTAATACAGATACTTTTCAAATAAATTTCAATCTCAAATTGATCTGATTTTAACGCGAAAACTTCAGCTGCTTGATCAAACATATCAAGTAATTTCAATCTCAAATTGATCTGATTTTAACCGTACAAACATTGAACATGGTATTATAACAACTAGATTTCAATCTCAAATTGATCTGATTTTAACAGGTATGAGTGAGAAGATATTGTTCCTGTTTTAATTTCAATCTCAAATTGATCTGATTTTAACGACCCTAAAGGAGATATTGGGGGTTTATTAATCCCATTTCAATCTCAAATTGATCTGATTTTAACTTTGATAATAACAAGTATCTCCTAAGGTTTTGTAATTTCAATCTCAAATTGATCTGATTTTAACCGGTTGCTGTGAATTCAAATAATTGCTTTAAAGCATATTTCAATCTCAAATTGATCTGATTTTAACCAAATCAGATAAATTCTGTTCTGTAATATCTAAATTATTTCAATCTCAAATTGATCTGATTTTAACAGGCAAAAATTTTGCTCTAATTTTTTTGTATTCACTTCTATGTTCGTCTTTTGAGCATATAAATTTTTCGATCCTCATTTATGTTACTATTTTATATACATCGGCGAAGGAGATATATTCAACATTCTTAAGAAAATAGATATTATTCAACCATGTTTCCTATTCTATAAAATTTAAGCTTGAAAAAAGCCATATTAATATTAAACCAGTTATTATTTTAGAAATAGAGATATAGTAATAAAATATTGGATAATAGTATTATAAAAATTTGATATTAGAACGATTGCTTATTTTTGGTTTAAATATTTAAAAAAAAATGAAATAGCTATTTCTTATATTAAAAAAAGAGAATTTCAAAGTATAGAACCGATAGGTGATTTTTCAATTCCTATTATTGTTTTATTCAGTTCATCTTCAGTTCTGAACTTGTAAATTATGATTGAATCTTTTTCTTCATCAATTACCTTTTTTAGTCCATTCGTAATATAATTAAATTCACTTTCAGTTACTTCACCTTCAAAAACAGAGTTCTGAACCCAGAATAAATTTTGTCTTAAAAACTTTTTAACGTTGTTTACCCTTTCAACTTTTATATCGTATACAACTATTAAGTACATATTTACCACCATATAACAAATGGATTGTATTTTTTTGTGCCTAAAATGTGTTTAACTAGTTTATATGATTCTAATCTGATTAATCTTCTATAGGAAACTTTCTTATTTAATTCACGATGTTTTATTGTTTTTTCAAGCCTTTTATTGTATTCTTGAACAAATTTACTTCTTCCTTTATCGTTAAGAAGACAACAGTTTAGTTCTTGATCAAAATCTTTTCCTGTAATAATACTCTTATTTACAAGGTAGAAAATCAATCTATCAACAAATATTGGCTTAAAAATCTCGCTTAAATCTAAGGATAATGAAAACCTCCTTTCAGATGGTTCATGAAGAAAAGAGATAGTTGGATTCAATTGAGTGTTGTAGATTTCGGTCAATGTGGTTGAATACATCATCGAATTTCCAAAACTAATCAATGAGTTAATCATGTTTTTAGGAGGTTGCCGACTTCTACCTTCCATTTTAAAGTTTTCAGGGAGTATTTCATCGAATTTTTCATAGTATTCTGCTCTTATTCTTCCTTCAACATTCATGACTTCCGTTATTAATTTGCAGTTGTCTAAATCACTTAAAACTCGTTTAATATTATTATCCATATTATAGTAAGACAAAACTTTAATGATATTTTTAGAGGCTCCTTCAACAAAAAGTTTTGCTAATTCGATCCTTTTGTGATGGTTAAGAAAGTTTTCAGCTTGTTTAACAACTAAATCACCAGATAAAAGCGTTTCTCTCGGATAAAAACTACCATTATAAAAACCATAATAATTAAAAAAATGAATAGAAATACCTGTTTTTGCAAATAAGCTAATAACTTGGGAGGATATTGTAATCTGACCATAAGCATAAATAGAATAGATTTTATTTATAGGAATGGGCTTTTTTCCTTTCTCATTTACAAAATAAATAGTGTTCTCTTTTCTCTTTAAAATTCCGTCGGATAAAAGATAATAATTCTTCTTTGGCATAATAAAACATCCAGTGATACTTTTTTTACTTTTTTAAGAAAAACTAAATAAACCCAAAACTCATTAAAGGAATATATATTATATTATTATATTTATTTATTCGATTATATCTATTTGAAATTAGAATTCCATAATCAGCATTATATTTATCGATGGCTTTAGTTAACTGACTTTTAGTTTTCTTTCCAAATCCTACTTCAATAGGAACAATATCATCTAATTTAGTTCTAATTAAAAAATCTACACTTTTTTCTTCTGGAGGATAAAATAGACCCATTAATCTAAATCTTGTTTTAAGCATCTTATATAATGAGCTTGCTACAAGATTTTCTGCTAAATTTCCTAAGCATTTCCTATTATCTAAATTAAATCTTCCCATTTCATGGTTGATAGCTGCTTTAATTGGAGGAGATAAAAAATAATAGTTCCATGGTTTTTTAACAATCTTTCCAGCTCCACCATATGGTTTAATATTAAATGTTATTTGAGTTTTCTCTAGTACACTTAATATCTCATTTACAAGTCTTGGAGAAATAGATAGATTATCAGCTATTTTTCGATTAGAAATAGCTCCAGGTCTTGAAAGAGCAAGATAAATAACTATTCTTCTAATATTATCTGTAGTAGAGCCATTAAAAGATTTAATAGCAGGAATATCCTTTTCAATCACTCTATTAACCACAGAAAATATTTGTTTATAAGCCATATCATTTTGAAGATTTAAATTAGAAGGAAATCCATATGCCTTTAAAAATTCATTGAATACTATCTCTGAATGGTTATTTAAACTTTTTAGCTGTTCATGGACCTTTTCTTCCATTAAAATTCCATCATTGATGTATTTTTTCTCTCCAAAGTAAATAATATTCTCTAAAGTGGTTGAAAATTTATGATTAGTCTTAAAATTATATTTTAAGGACAAAAAATCTCTAAAATTATTTGGATAGATTGATTCTTTTATCATTCTTCTTGCAACATCTGCATTAACTTCTAAATCTATTGCAGATGAACCTGTAATAATTAAGAAGATATTTTTTGTTGTATCATATATTATCTTTCCTGAAACTGCCCATTTTTTATCAAAATGACTTTCATCTACGAAGATAAATAGCTTCTCATTTAAATTTCCTTGAGTTGTTTTAAGAATAGATTCAATATAGCTATCTACTACATTTAAAAATTTTGTGTTGAAAAAGCTAACTATTTGATCCATAGAAAGATAAAGAATGTTTTTAGGATTTATTCCTTTCTCATCTTTTAAATAGTTGTAAAGCTGGAAAAGAATGGTTGATTTACCTACTCCTCTTAAACCAGGCATTACTATAAAACGATTTTCTATAATTTCATCATTTAAAAAATCATCTAAATATCTTTTAATTTTATAATATTCACTTCTATGATTGAAATTTTTAACATCTTCAAATGAAGACTTCATTTCACTCTGTTTAAAGTCAATATACCCTACTAAATCATCTTCAAAGAACATATCATCGCTATAAATTTTATTTTTTTGTATGAAATTAGCTATTTAATTAGCTATTTGTGTGAATATTTTTGTAGTCATTAGTATATAAATGTGTGTATATTTCTGTATTCACTATTATATCTAATTTATTATATCTAATTTATTTTAAACCCAACAAAGCTCATAGTATGCACATTTTTTACATATTCTTAATTTTTTAGGTTTTGGAATATCTGAATTGATGATTTTAGCTATTTTACCAACTATTTCCCCTATTTCTTCTTTTTTTTCATGAGTTAGTTCTATTTTAATCTTCTTTCTAATTTTAGGATAATCAATATAACCAACAATATTTTCAATATCTTTTTCATTCTTTAAGTAATACATATAATATAATAGCTGGTACTCATGAGACTTTTCCATTTTAGGAGTTTTTTTAACTTCATGAATCTCTATATCCTTCCTTTTCTTAATAAAATCTACATTTATGAGATTATCTATTAAATAATCTTTTTCTCGTTTATAGCTATTTTCATGAAGTTGCTTTCCAAGTGATACAATATCAGACTCTTGTTCCATTTGAATATTATGTGAAAAAAGCCATAATTTAGTCTTGCAGATGAAATAGTAGTTGATTTGAGAGCCGTTTATTTTAGAAATATTACTAATCATAATCTCAGCTAATATAATCACTTATTATGCTGTCATCATCTTTTTTAATTATGTCAAAATTGAATCCATTCTTCATAGAATATATAAAGTCTTCACCAGAACCTATTTTGTTTTTAGGAATCTTATAGAAATAATATATGTGTTCAAGATGATATTTATCTATAAAATTTTCAAATTCAGATTCATCACCAGACACTTGAAAAATAAAATTATATAAAATAGACGAAAATTCTTTTCTAAATATCTTTTTAGAACCTATTTTGTTCTTAAATTTTTGTATACGCTTCTCATAGTACTCTATTAAATTAAAGCCATCAATAGTATTATTCTTTATAAAATGTACCTTATCTTTTTTTTCTATATTTTTTAGATATAATAATTCATTCAATGAAAAAATAAATTTATCTTTATTATCTTTATTATTATAAAAATTAGTTAGATTGTCGCAACTCATTTCTTCAATATTTTTATCCGTTTCATTACAATTAGTTAATATATCTAATTTAGTTGAAACAAAGAATGAATAGGTAGTTACACCTTTGTTATCCATAATATGAATTCCAGTATTCTTATCCATAATATTTGAAAATTTTAAAGTCTCCCAGTTCTCAATGTTGTCTCGATCAGTTTTTACAAAATTCTCTTCATTATTATCTGAAATTTCATTTATAATATTAGAAATAGATGCATAATAATCTATAACATCTTGATAATTGTAGTTATAATTTTTATTTATTAAATTCATAGTTTTTTTAATTCTTGTTTCAGATTCTTCTTTTTTATAAATATATTTATAATCAAAAGTGTCATTTTTTCTTTTTAAATTAATTAAATACACATTACCTTTGATATTTAAATCATTAAACTTTTCATTCAATTCTCTACTTCTATTACATCTTCCACGAATTTGTTCTATTGAATCAAGAGGGCAAAAATCCCTAATAACAAAATCAAAACTAACATCAACTCCTGCTTCGATACTTTGAGTACTAACTAAAATATATCTCTTAGAATCCATATTTTTTATTTTATCAATTATCTTCTTCTTTTCAGATGGAATAATTGTAGAATTTAACAAATCAATTTCAAAGTTATATTCCTCTTTCAGATTATATAATTCATCATAAAACAATTTAGAAGATTTAACTGTATTTAATGTAATTAAACATTTATTATAATCAATTTCAAAATTTTCTTCTAAAATCCCTTCAAAATAATGGATATCTCCATCTTCCACATTACTATTATCATCTTCCATACTTAATTCAATTATATCATTTTTTATTTCAGTCCTATCAAATAATCTATGTGAAAAATATTTTACGGGTTCTGTTATTAAATTAACACTATCATAACTAAAAGGAACATCTTTATTCAATTTTAAATCGCTGAAATTAGGTAATGTTGCACTCATTATAATGAAATATATATTGTAATTTATGGAAATTTCATTGATTAAATAATATAAACTTGTCCAGTTTTTAAGTGGAAGAGACTGAACTTCATCTAAAATAATAACAGAATTAGTTAATGATGCAAGATTATATTTACTACTTTTTTTATTTCTAATTAAGCAATCAAAGATAGAAACAAATGTTGTACAAATAACAGGATAATCAAAAAAATTGTCTTTCCAAATTATCTCTGATTTATCATCATCTGATTCTTTAGAAAATATACTTTCTGTAGAATGATATATTTTCCTAATTTCTCCATTATTCTCGTCTAAATTAAAATTATCTTTTATAACATCATAATTCTGCTCTATAATATTGATAAACGGCATGGAATAAATTATTTTATTAGCATCTGTTTTTTCTAAAACATCCAATGCCAATTTCATTGATGTATTAGTCTTTCCACCACCAGTAGGCATATTAAGATAAAATATTCTCTTATTTTTATCACTTTTTAAAGATTTATTAATAGCTAATGAAGCTTCTTTTAACATTTCAGTTCTTAAATCATTGATATTTTCTAAACAAGATACTTCATTATTCGATAGTAGCTCTTCAGGAGAAATAACTTCACAAGATTTATTATAATCTAATTCAAAAAATTTTTTATTCATTTTATATTTTAATTTTTCATCGATTCGATTATTCCAGTTTTTAGCTTTTATTTTTACCTCATCAATAGTTTTATCATAATAAGAACTACTATTTACATCAGAAGTAACTAAAAGAGAGTAAATATAAGAATAAAAAAAGGATATTTTAGAATCACTATTTTGTTTTAAAAAATCATATAAATTATCTTGCAGTTTTTGGTATTCTATTTGGCAACTTTCATTTTCGTTTATGTATCCAGAAAAAAGAGAAAATGTATCAATATAATTATCTAAATCATATGCGAAATCATATTCATTTAAAATATCTTTTAAATTAGTATGATGCCCCATAATTATATAAGATAACAAAAGAAGAATTATATTGTTATCGTCATTAAAGATTCCATTATTTAATAAATGTGAAGTAAACAATAAAGAGCTTATATAAGAATGTTTAGACTCAATTTGGTTAGTATACTCATCTAGCCCATATTTTTTGAGTTGATAGTTAATATCATTGTTTAATTTATTTATTTGAAAATTAAATGATATTTTAGCAATATCATGGAAATATATCATTTTATACAAATATTTTTCAAAATCTTTAAAGCTTAAATTTATGAAATTATTTTTGTAAAAATAATTATAAAAATCTATTAAAATATCTTTATTTATTAATTTATCAAAGATAATTTTAGTTTTTGATATATGATCACCTAAAAGTTCATTAGTATGACCATATATAGCAATTTCATCATCATTTATTTTAAAAGAAGAAGATGAAAAATTATACTTCAAATCATTGATATCCATTTATCTTCACCAATATTAAACAATTCTATTTTTTTATCTTCTTCTAAATCTTCTTTTAAAACTAAGTTAGTGAAATAAGTATTATCATCTTGAGCAGCATAAAATGAAATTGGGCGATATTCAAAATTAACAAATTCATATCTTCTTACAGGATAGTCTTTAACAACATATTCATAATGACTTGCTAACTTACTAATGTTTTCTCTCATCTTGCCAAAAATAGTTTTTGTAGCTGTTTGAGAATTCAAATCAACATTTTTTATTTTAGTTTTGTCTAATATACCATAAATTTTATCATTACTTTTATCATATATATTTTTACAATTAACATCTTCCAAATACTTTTTAAATTTATAATTCAAGAAAAATTCGTTTCTACCCATATATAAATTGTAAACAGTTTCATTAGACTTTATTTTTTCTAAAAACTCTTTTTCTTTTTCATTATATTTTCCTGGAAAACTTAAATAAATTATATAATATGGATTTAACAGTACATCTTGCCTCACATTTAATAAATTTGGTTCATTTCCATAATGAGAATTAAAAACAACTCTTTTTACTTTCAAATCAAAAAAAGCTCTAATTGAGATTTTAATATCAAATAGTTCTTCAATTTTATATTTTTTTATCCCATCGACTTCATCAACTACATCATTAAATTCATAACCCAAAATAGCTGCAACCATGCCAATAACAGTAGTTTTTGGAGGAATTAAATAAGTCAATAATCCTCCAGTATTTGAAAAAGCTTTACTGAAAGACCCAAAGCTACTCCAAATGTCTAATACAATAATATTATTGTATTTATCCATAAATATCACCTAATAGATTAAATATTATAAAAATACTGTAAAATTATAGTTTTTTAATTTAAGAGCTTTTTAGGTTCTTCAAATTCTACTGGTGCATCAAATCCTTCAAAGTCTATTTCAACTTCTGATGAGTCTCTATAGATTTCTATTGCTTCAATGGATTCAGAATAACTATTTAATTTTGAAACCAATGAAGAAGAGTCGATTTTTATTTTTTTATCTGAACTCATTTTTCTTTCCTCAATGTCTTTAATTTTAATTAATTCTTTTAATTCTCCAATATTTAATGCTGTTACTTTATCATCACTTTCATTTTTTTCATTTTTGAATTTTATCAAAATTAATAATTTAGAATCAGTTTTTTTACTTGTTGATTTTCTTAGATTTGTACCATACCAAGTTGATTTTTTAAACAATTCTAAATCTTCTTCTTTAAGCAATCCAGGATAGTTATTAGGATTGATTGTTATATCATAACTAATAATTGCATTGTCAACAATTGCTTCTGAACCATTTGTAGTCTGACTTCCATCACTAGTAGCAAAAGGAGCTCCTATCCGCAATCTTTTAATTTGAGCATTATTTATATCCTTACCATAGCTTAATTGAATAGGTCCATAAATTTGTTTAGGATCAGCATCAGTAAAAGTAAATGTACCCCCAAACATTCTAACATCTGGACATTTGGATTTTATATTTTCAAAACCTACATCTTTATCTGCATCTTTTGATTCAAAGTGATTTTTATAGATTGTATCTTTTGTTAAATATTTTGCATCGCCTACTTCAGCATTTTCTTCTAATCTAGGGTAGAAAAATACAAAATTTTCAACATCTTTTTTATCATTACTATTAATCTTTTCAACAACTTCATGAATAAATTTTCTAACATTAAATTTAATACATTTATCAGTTGTGAAAACATTTCCATCAAAATTTCGTGGAGAGTTATCTATAAAATCTCCATTAGGGTTCCCCATGATGGTTTCAGTCAAATATATTCCTTGGTAATAACTTTTCACTTCATTATTCATTTATATTCGTCCTCTTTTTTTTTATCAGATTTCAATAAATTATTTGTATAGTATCCAGTAAACATTAGAAGAATGTAATCTTCATAAGAAAAATCTTTGGGTTCATTAAAAACAGAGTCAATATTATTTTCAAATATTTTGAAAATTGATTTGCCTTTTTCACTCATTTTTCCAATGTAAAAATTATTTTTTTGCAAAACTTCAGTTACAAAAAGGTTACGGACGTTATTTCTATTTATATTGTTAATAAAATTAGAAAAAACATCCCGATTTTTCTTATATTTGGGAGAAGATTTGAAGTCGTCAATATATCCTAAAAATTGTCCAAGAAGATAGTACTTTAAAGCAGGATCTTCACTAATTAATTTATCAAAATCGCGATTATTACTCTGCAATGATTTTTTCAGCTTTTCAATTTTTTCCATTTCCATTATATTTCCACCTAAAAGTTCTTTTTTTAGCATAACGTAATAATTCAACCTTTTTAAAATCTCATATTTTTTACCATGCTTTTGTAATTTAAGTATAGAATTTAAAACAATTTCATTTAACATATTTTTATTTAAAGCGTCTTCATTTAGTTGATATATTAAATTAAAAATAGAATGCATATATTTAGAAAAAATAGAAGTTAATCTATTATCAAAACCATTAAAAATTCCAGTTTTACCTCTAAAATCTTTTGTATAAATTTCATAAAAATGGTATAATTTAGGATATTTATATTGTTCTTCTTCATCAATATCAACAAAGAAAGATGTGAATATATGTTCTAAATCAAAAATATTTTCAATTTTAGATTTTTCTTTTTCACTTTTTTTATAATCTTGATTTAAAAGATAATTCAAGTTATCATTGCCATATAATTTAATATTATCAAATTTCACTAAATAAGATTTATAATTTTCAATGTATTTTTCAATTGTAATGCCTTGAGTTGCTCGTTTATACATGACCAAATCATAATTAAAACCATTACTTTCTTTCATGAATTTATTTATTTTTTCAAAAGAGGATATTTCCTCATTAGATATTTTTAAAAAATCAGAATAATTCCCATTTACATTAATTGGAATAATTAAAATATTATTATAAATTTGTATAAGTTTATCTTCAGCAAATTTTACATAATTTTCACATTCTTTACAAATTTTGAATTTAGAATTTTTTAGTTGGTCTTTATTTTCTAATGTATAATTAAATAAATAAGCAGGTTTTAAAGAATAGCTCTTCAATGTTGGAAAGATGATAGTACTATTATCACAAAAATTACATTTGCTATTTTTTTCAGGACATTTTTGTTTATTTCTATTTTTAAGGTATTTTATATAATAAAAGATCATGTCATTAATCAAATCATTTTCTGAGTTAAAAAAACATATTATTAAAAGATTTTTATTATAAATGCCTTTTTCTCTAATTTTTTCTGAGATATTTTCTTTATTATCATCCAAAAAGGAAAAATAGTTATTTATTAACTCGATAATCTCTTTTTTATCTTTTTTATCTATAAAATTTTTTAATTTTCTTGGAAATTTATCAGTTAAGTTATTAAATATTTCCTCAATAACTTCTATAAATTCTTTATTATTTAAGTTCGCATCTTTAGAACGTGCGAATTTTCTGTTAAATTTTTTTAATTCAGTGTCTTTATCATTTTTGAGTTTTATTTGTAATAAAAATGGTGTTGTAGCAGATAAATTTTGATTATTTGGAATTTTTATACGTTGATCAGATACAGTTTTCATGTTGCTTTTAAAAATAGATTCATTATAGACTTGAAGAGAGTAATTTTCATATTCTACAATTTCAGTATCTATTTTAAACCTGCCATTTTCAAATGAAATAGATAATATATAATCATCACGTTTAACATCATTTCCAAAATCTGATAAATTGTTTTCATCTAACCATCTGCCAAATTCTATCATATCTTTAATCATATTATTACATTGCTCCATTAATATTAAGTTTAATAAACAATTTTATTTAATCATCCCAAATCCTAAGCTATTTTTCTCACCAATTCCACAATTATATCCAAATTTAATCAAATTTAAGTCTCCTTCTAAGTTTATATCCATCATAAAAGCTCTATGATAGGTTTTCACTTTATCTTTCTCAATAGCTATCCTCTTTCTCTTAACAAATTTCATTTCAGAACCTATCTTTATATCATTTACTTCCTTCTCCTCATCATAAAATTGATTATATTTTCTAACTAAGTTTTTTTCTAAGTTTTCATAGAATTGTTGGTCTGCTGGAGTTAATTCTCTGGTTTTTAGCTCTCCATAGATTTCTTTTTTTGTCCTAGTTATTATTGGAGATATTGTTTTGAAAGTCATTGAACTTTTAAATTCAGGGTCTTTTAAGAGTTCAATCTTCTCTACAAATAGCCGTTTTCCTTTAAAGCTAACAGCTAAATCATTTAAATGTCCTTCAACTAAGCTTTTTATCAAATGATCATTCGGACTTGATATTTGAAAGTTTATAGAACCATCTTTTGATATAATTCCATTTTTCAGTATTTTCCTTCTTGGAATATTTATTTGGGAGAAAGTAAAGAATTTAAATGTTTTTGATGAATGTAATTTAGTGGCTAATTTCAGATCAGATAGTTTATTATAAATTATTGATGAAATAATATAATTATAATTAAATGGTACAAACAATTCTCCATTTCTTTTAAGATGTATTTTTAATCTCATTTTATCATAAAACATGATGGTCTGATTTTAATTTATATTTTTGTCTGATTAAAGGTATTTTTAAGGAGAATTTCTATTAACCTTAGGAAATTCTATATTAAGTACTATAATTTTGTTAGAGTTTCTATAAACCCTGTATATAAAAAGTTATTATTTATATAATATGTTGTCATACCATATAAATATTGTCCTCCGTTACTTATTAGTGTTGTCAATGAAAATTTGACACAGAACGACAGAAAATCAATTTAAAAATCTGATGAAAATTCTTTAATTTGAAATTCAAGAGTTTTAAAAGAAGTTTAAAAAATGAAACTTCGTCAACGACATGGATCGTTTGCATAACCTAAGTTTTTAAATAAACAAAGTCAAATAACTCAAATAAAAAGGATTGTTCATACTCATAATCCGTTAAATGGATAGTAAACTTTATAAATAAAGAAGGCTTGAAATCATGGAGAATATACAAATAAATGATATGTCACAAGTTGAAGAATATAATGTATTCATATCTGCTTTGGATGACAGTGAAAAAGAATTAAAAATCATTTTGAAGACTATTGAAGACTACGAAAATGAAGAAATGCAGAATGTAAAGTTAAATATTGTTGGAAATAGATATGTAAAAGCATTAATTAATAAAGATGGCAATTTGAATGTAGATAATAAAATAGTCATGGATAGAATAAAAAAATCTAAAGATACAGCCATCGACGCCTACATTGGAATCATTGGAGGGAAACTTAAAGATTCAAACTACCCAAATATTGATCTTGAAAAGGATTTCAAGTACGTAGATTCAAATTGGTCAATCGAATCCTTAATATTTCTTTTATCATATAATGTCATAGAAAACGAAGATGTTGAGAATGAAAAGAAGATTAACAACCTCAAAAATGAAATTATGCTTTCCAGATATTATGTTGAACCATATGAAGATATTGAAGAGTTTAAAGATGATGTGAAATACGATGTTGATACGTTGTTGGATGATCTTTGTGATGGAGACGATCCATATGATAAGATCATGGACAGTATTTTTATGGGTGATGAAGAAATAGAAATAGACCCAAAAGACATTTTCAAAAAAGTTATAAGGGACGGTCTGAATTTAAATGAAGATGAAGAATTAAATGAAAAAGATTTAAATCCTTTTATAAAAGAAGTTTTAGAAGCTTTAGAAAATGGAGATCCAATGGAGTATGATGATGAGACAAACTTAGATGATGAAGAATTAACAGGATTTTCAGAAATTAATGATGATGTCTATAACGAAAAGATAGCAGAACTCATGGATTATATCGAGTCTGATGAGAACGTATTCACGCTTGATAACATCATTCTTAATTTTAATGAATTTTTAGCTTTAGCCATTATTGAATTTGATAAATTTTTAGATCATGTTCCTGAAAAAGATGACGGTGATAGAGAACTTTATAACTCAGGAACTATTTTTTCTGATAGTCTAGGAAGGTTATTGAAGCTATTTAAAGAAAAAGTGGTTGAATCCCCTGATTTTGATAAAGCGTTGGAAGATCCACAATCTTATCTTGAATCTATCAATTTACCCTCTGATATTAAAAAAAATATCATTGATTTCGTTATGAATAATTTTGATGAACTATGTGAGTTCAAAGAAAAATATGAAGGGATGACCGTTTGCATGAAAGGTTTGTATGAACTATCTAAAGAAGAAAATGATAAAGAGTATGAGACTCTTCTTTCAAAACTTGTAAACAACATGGAGTCAGTGATGGAACATGTTAAAAATATTGACAACTGTTTTGAAAAGTTATTAAATTAGTCTTGAAGTTTCAACAAAATATTAAAAAGTATAAATCCGAAGCTTATCTTCTTTTTTTAATTATTCTCTTAGGACTTTCAACTAAAGCTTTCATAACTTCCCTCTCAGTTAAACCTGAACCTAAACCAATTAATTTAGCTTCTTGAAAAGTTATTAAATCATCAGGAGAATGTGAATCTGTATCTATAACTAAATTCACGCCAACCTCAACTCCAAGTTTTGCTACATGACCATTGGTTAAAGAATGTCCTTTTCTTCCACTTATCTCTAAAGCAACATCATTTTTTTTAGCTATTTCAACGTCATCTTTATTTATTAAACCAGGATGTGCCAATATATCAACATCAGCACAGTTAACGGCCACACTATTTGTCCCCTCGATGACTGGTTCATGAAGAGTTTCACCATGAACAACAACAATTTTAGCACCAAGTTCCCTTGCTTTCCTAGCTAATTTATCTATTGCCTCAACAGGAGCATGAGTAATCTCTGCTCCAGGAAGTACATTTATATCCCAATTATCATTAATATCTTCAATAGCATGTATTAAATTAGGAATCACTCCAACGTTCGATGAGTCAATATGATCTGTAATAGCTATCGTATCATGACCTAAGACATGGGCTCTTCTTGCCAACTCAGATGGTAAAAGTTCACCATCACTAAATAAACTATGCATATGCAAGTCAATTCTCTTATTCAAGCTACCTCATCCATTAAGTAGTTATAGTGTTTTGTAAAATTATTTGTGTTAATCTCATATTTTTTTTAATCAAAAATTCGGAGTTTTATCATGATAGTCTTTATCAAAAATTCATTTTAAGTTTAATTTAAATCAATGATATTATTCACAAAGTGAATTTAGAAGAATTTATTCTTCGTTTCAATGAATAAATTATCTTACAATTTTATTTTTAAAAATAATATTTAGATTAATAATAAAATAAAATGAGACAAGCCCATTGAAGGTTGATAAAAAAGATGATGTATTGAAGTTGTTTGACAAAGTACTTAAAGTTATCGGCTATAGAACCTTTCGATAAGAACCAGTCCTAACGTGATCATATAGTACAATATAAATAAACATCTTTAGTTTTTTAAAAGATTGATATACGTTATAACGTACTACACTAAAATATACGATTTATTAACAGCTAAAATTTAGTTAAAATAATCGTGCAGCAGTATCTTGAAGTTAAAAAACCTTTTATAATCAAGCAAATAACAAGTCTAAGTTTCATCCTCTCAAAATTTAAAACTCACAAAAATCTAAAACATTTAACTGTAGGATTTATTTATTATAAAATCATGAAGTTGTAAATATGGAAAGCGATACCCACACTTTAACCATAGAACCAAGTAAAACCACGATAAAAATTGTTGCAAGAAATGATGAAAAAGTTGCAAAGCATGAAATCCAAGTAAAACTTGTTTTAAGTTACTATTGGAGTCAAAATCTTCCAGTCGTAGAGAAATTCTTAGAGTTATTGGAAGTGGTTATTAAAAATTCTATTTTTCGTGTTTTTGACCATGACAAACTTAGAATAAAATACAGACTAAGGACTAATGATAATTTAGAAAGTGCCTCATCAATTTTCATTGAGTTTTTAGAGGTTAAAGCCGATGAAACTTTATTTGAAATAATAGACTCCGTCATTGCTCTTGAAGGAATTGATAAAAGAGGTAAATTATCCAAGGTTACAAGTTTCAGGCGAAAAATCAATAGAAGGATCGAAAAAGAAATATAAAAACATGCCAAAGTCTAATATCATAAGAAGAAGTTCATAAAATCCTTTCAAATCTTTCTGAATCAGCTTTACAAATTGGACACTTGCCTGGAGGTTGTTCTCTACCACACAAATATCCACAAACAACACATCTGTAAATAGGAACTTTTAATTTTCCTATATCTTTAACATCACTCAATTTGTTATCATCAGATTTCTCTTGAGCTTTTAAAGTAGATATTCTCCTATCTGGAATAGAAGTCAAACTTTTTCTCCCCTTTAAAACGTCTTCACTCACATAAAGTCCACAAAAACATGCACCATAATCGTTTAAATCAGAATCCCTATAGTCACATGGACATACCATATCAAGATCCTTTTTCTTATCTCCTGATGCCAATCTACATGGGCATGCTCCATATCCATATCTATCTATGTTAACTTTAATACTGTCCAAAAGAGCCTGAACAAACTCTTCATCCTCATTTATAAAGTATCCAGTTTTTCCTGCACTTTCTTTAAATTCATGATAAGAAGTAAAATCACCCATAAACAACACCAAAATTAGAAGAACGTTTAATTTAAATTATTATAACGTTCATCAATAACCTTTTTTTAATCTATAATGTGACTTAAATCTATAATGTGACTTAAATCTATAATGTGACTTAAATCTATAATGTGACTTAAATCTATAATGTGACTTAAATCTATAATGTGACTTAAATCTATAAT
>JAITEE010000087.1 GCA_031282205.1 Candidatus Methanovirga aequatorialis
ACGTTTGTCAATTATTAATTTAATTATTTCTTATAAAAATTCTCTAAATTAAATTTAAATAGATTATATTGGATATTGATATTTTATAATTGACAAACTTTACCAAAATCATTATAAAAAAAAGCTAAAAAAAACTTTAATATAATTCTTTCCTCACTATTGTAAGCTACTTTATCGAGTGCATGAACGTGATACAGTTATAAATTTAGTACGTAGTAAATTATTGGCTACCTTAGATCCAATAAAATCAAATTTAATCTTAATAGCTCAACTAACTCAGTGTTCACAACTGAATAAAAAATCTTTTTATCTTTTTTCCTGAATTTAACAAGACCAGCACTTCTTAAATGTCTCAAATGGTGAGAAACTGTACTTTGACCAACATCCAATAACTCAACCAATTCATTCACATACAGTTCTTCCCTACTTAGTGCTTCAACTATTCTTATTCTATTAAAATCACCTAACACTTTAAATAATTCTGAAGACTCAAAATATTTTTCTTTTGGAAGCATGTCTTCTTTAACTCTATCTATGACATCCTCTCTTAACTCTTTTTTAGCTACATTTTTCTTTTTTAAAGTTTCAGCCATCTAATTCACTCCTTAAATATAAAGTCTAATTTTAATTAATATCAGTAGTTCGTAAAGTATTATAATTGTGTGGGTTGTATTATATAATATGACAAAACGAAAATCAGGTATTTGCCTAAATTCATTAATCAACACCTTCATGAATAAAGCAAAATTTTCTTTAATTTTGAATTTAAAGTCTTATTTATTTTCAAAATCTTAATTCGAAGTTTATTTAGACTCATGAAGCAAAATTTCTTTAAAATTAATATTTTAGTTAATTATATTATTTCATAAAATTAATATTTATGTTTTGTTAAGTTACAATATAAATACTATTGAGTATATATACTTTTTTATATTGCTTTTTTTGTCATTTATGTAACATTACTCCCAGCATCCATCTACACCCTAAGAAGACGTAGTATTAAGCTGGATCATCGATAAATATGTTTCAGTCTTTCCACACCATTTATTTTTTTAATGATCATAGCAGTAGATTTAGGAACTAAATCCTCCCATCCCCCATCATTAATCATTAAATCTCTAATTTTTGTTCCAGATAATAATTTTCTATTAAATAAAACAGGAACATTTAATTCATATCCCGCTTCAGTGAAAAGTTGTTGTACCAACGGATTTCCACTGAAAACTTTATTAAAATAAGGAGTTAACATTTCTACATGAGACACCCACATGGCGTTATTCATAATATCTGTTATTGGAATTATATAATATTTGTCTCCTTCAATACCCTCCTCAGTCAAGGATTTTTTAACCATTAAAGTCCTTTCACCAGCTGTAAATGGATTTTCAAGAGTATGACTTATTTGTGTGCTGCCAATTCCAATGATAAGTTCATCAACTTCTTTAAATGTATCTTTAATAACTTGAATATGACCATTATGTAAAGGTTGCATTCTACCAATTAATATTCCACGTCTCTCCTTTGAATTTGCATGAATTTGCATTTACACGACCTCAATACCTAACCAACAATACTTCAATTAGATATACGATCATCCAACATGAATTAATATTTAAGTTTCGATACAAATAAAACAAATTTACCACGTCGAACAAGTTGCTCTATTTTAAAATATTAATTAAAAGTCCTTTTGAAGCAATAAAATCATCTATAAAACAATGATGATAAATATTAATGAGGAATTAATACATTGTAGTCTTTTGAAAAGTTTTGGATTTTTCAATGGTCAGTACTTATTGAAGTTACTAATATAAAATTCATTGTTATCATTTGTATATCATATTAATATATATTTTATTAACTTATTAAAGACTATCGTTCATGAACCTAAGATGTTGTATAAATTTATATATTTTATTATTAATAATCTTTATATGAGATCATATATAAATGTTATGGATGAATTTTCTTTAGATGAGAACATTAACTTAGGAACATTTGATGAATCAATGGAGTTTACTGTCCAAAATGTAAATCATTCCACAGATCAAACCGTTAAAAATAAAAAAGGCTTTAGATATTTTCGTGATGAAAATGGAGATAATTTCATTGATTTTACAAAGACTCCATTGAATACAGCGAAATACTCTTTAGCAATGATCTACATTTTAGTCCATGTTGAAACTAAAAGTGTTAGTCAATTAAGTAAAGATTTAATGTAATTTTTAACAATTAATCGTATAAATAAAAACTAAAAAATATAAGAAACACTATATTATTCAGATTCTTATTTTCCATTATTTAATACCTCATTTAATCATCTATGTCCTGTAGAAATTATAGTATTAAAACTGATATTATTATTAATTTTAAATATTCCAGTATTCGAACTATATAAGATGATTTATGAATATTATAAAATATGTTAGAATCATTATAATTTTTCAGTGATGAATTATAATTCTTAGTATAATCATAATGGCTAAAAAACAATTATTTATTAGATGAATATTAGATTTATTCAAAAATTCGAGAGCATTCAAAAACTTTAAAGCGTTACAGTTAACCGTTCGCTAAAGAACAGGGTAAAAAAAATCTATATAGAAATAGTACCCATACCAATGTTTCAGTTGTATAAGACACAATATTTCCCTTGATTGAAATTCAGAATCAGTAAAACCATTGTATCTAATAACGTGAAAATAACATGTTTTGTTACAATGAATCATTACCCATTGAGATAGTCTACTTAATGTAGGAGCATGTAGAACAGTTTTTAATCTCCAACTGCAAATGATACTGCATCAAATAATTCCTATGTATTGAACGTTACTTGAAATATTAAAAAGAGCGACCAAAGCGTTACCTTCAACATTGCTGGATGTTGAAGCACCCACATATAACATTTCTACTTAATGTTCAAATCATGGTACATAGAGTCGTGGTCAAAAATCATAATTTTTAAAAATTTCGGCTTTGTAGAAATCATATTTTGATTTTTATGTTAAATGATTTTATGTAGGATATATGTCATAGTGTGCGTTTTTTAACATGGTTTCTTTAACTTAATTATATGATCTCATCCATACTTAAGAGAATTTCTTTTAACTTAATTTTTCCTGTTTATTTATTACTTAATTATTAATTCTTATTGTTTTGATTATTACTGGTTTGGTGGTTTTTATTGTATTTTCATCTTGTTGGCTTTGGT
>JAITEE010000122.1 GCA_031282205.1 Candidatus Methanovirga aequatorialis
TCTAAACTTGTGTTACTATGGTTCGTTAGAACTATTTAAGCAAGAAACTGTAGCTTAATACCATATTTTAGTATTAGAGAGCAAGAATCTCCGACAAACTTTAAATATAATCAGTCGGAAAGTATGTCAAAGCTTTATATATGATCCTGTTATTAATCATCAATCGATTTTTAATTAAAATGACAAATTAATAATCAGATTTTTATAAGTAGCAGCAATTAAAATTAATAAAAAAATCATCGATATTCCAAATTTTTTACCAAACTTCTTAGAACTAATTGGGTTTAACAGCTCAATTCCATTGGGAGAAAAAGAATCTAAGATCAGATGACTTAAAAATCCTAAAAATATCGAAAATCCAATAGATTTAAGGCTTATTGTATTAATTGGGGATATTAAAATCCATAATACAAACAATACTATAATTATATATGATATTTTTTTGTTTACAAATAGAACACAAAGTAAAATAGCTATTAACTCCATTAAAGTAATTGAAAAATTAACATTTGAATTGGATGAGATTTGATAAGATAATTCAATGCTAAAAAATATTATCGCGAATATTAAGTAGCTTAAAACTAATCCTCCAATTAATGAATGGGTAAAACCTCTATGTTTTGAGATATAAGATATAATAGCTATTAACAAAATAAAAATACCTATAACATAACTTGATTTAAGAATATACAATGTTATAAGTGTTGTTAACCCCACAATCATTACTTTATAAAGGTGTGCTTTTTTCACGTCATGATCAAAATCAGATATATTGGCTCCAATAATAGTTAAAAGACAGTAAATTGGGTTTATAAAATAAAACAGTGATAAAACCACTGCAAATAAGCTATGATATTTATAAGATGACATTTATAACTATCTCCTTAACCATCAAATTTATTGTCGTTGATTTTTTTTTCACATGATAGCAAAAAATATTTATATACTTCATTATATATATTACAAATGTAGTCTCAGAAAAGATCACCACCCTTTTCGAGACTACAGCTGAAACTTTGTTTTGGCTTGGGAGTCATCAACACCACCTGGTGACTCCTTAAACACTTTTCTATTTTTCAAGCTTAATGAACCTATTTCTAATGGACGTTCTTAAGAGTACAAATCATGGTAAAAAAAGGATCTAAAGAAGAAAGAGATTTAGTTCATATATTTTGGGATAAAGGTTTCGCTGCTATGAGAGCACCAGCTTCTGGTGGGGCAACTAAAAAACCGCTTCCAGATGTTTTAGCAGGGAATTCTAAAAAATACTTAGCCATAGAAGTCAAAACAACAACTAAAGAACTCATATATGTAGATTCTTCACAAATCGATGGATTGTATAAATTCTGTGAAATATTTGGTGCCGAACCCTACTTGGGTGTTAAATTTAAACAAACAAAGTGGCTATTTTTAAATATTGAATCGATGACCAAAACAAAAAGTAAAAACTATAAAGTTGATAAAAATTTGGCGTTGGAGAAAGGTTTAGATATTGATGAAGTTATTGGTAGGGATCGACAAATTAAATTTAATTAAAAATCCATAGATGACCAATTTTCAATGTATCAAAAAACTTTAAATATCAGTAAAAATAAAAGAGTTATGTAATATGTCATCCTGCCAAGGTAGCTTAGAGGCGAAGCGGTGGACTGCAGATCCATTAAACGGGAGTTCAAATCTCTCCCTTGGCTTGAATAAATGTTTAAATTGGGGTTATAGTGTAATCTGGCATCATCTGGGACTCCAGTTGTCTTTGAAGAAAAACGTGCACTCTGACAGTATGATGACCAATTGGAGTACTGAGACATGAGAAATCCCAGGATCGGGGTTCAAATCCCTGTGACCCCATCTTCTATTTCTAATTGACCTCGTGTGGTAGTACTTATCAGTTAACTTTCTAGTGAAAATAGCATCTAAATTTTTATATTGTTACATTTTACAGACGTTCACTAAAATAAATTGATACATAACATTAAAAATTTTGACTGTATACTAACTCTCGTGGATCATTGGTAGATTGCCCTTCCCTCACCGAGTAACCCTCGAAACAGTCAGTCTATCTAATGCTGGGTTTTTCCTAATCACAGAATAGTTTTAAACTTTACTCATAGAAAGACCATAGGCATCAGTCAAAAATGATACGACATTAAAATGTTATATTCAAGATAGTATTTAATTCTTTCTACAGACGACTACAACAAAAAAATCTATAAAGTGATCAACCATGAAAAGATATGATGGCATAAAGAACATTATGAAATATGTTACCAACGAGATAGTGGTTGGAAATATAGGCTTTCCATCAAGAGAGCTGTATGAGATAAAGGACAGGAACAGGAATTTTTACATGTTAGGGTCAATGGGACTTGCATCCTCTATTGGTCTAGGATTGGCATTGTCTCAAAAGGAAAAAGTCGTAGTTTTAGATGGAGATGGATCAATACTTATGAATTTAGGGTCTTTAGTTACGATAGCAAATCAAAACCCCAATAATCTTATTTTAATTGTTATGGATAATTGTGTCTATGGTTCAACAGGAAATCAACCTACTTATAGTCAAAATATTGATTTACTAAAAGTAGCCAAAAGTGCAGGGTTTAAAAACAGCTATGATTTTAATGAAATCAATTTTAAAGATATTTTAATTAAAAATCAGACGGACAGTACATTTATACATTACAAAACGTCATCTGGAAATGCGAATGTAGGAATTATCGATTTAACACCAGAGACAATTAAAAAAAGGTTTATGGATTCGATATAATATCTTTATACAAACATCCATTCTAGTTGTTACACTTTTTAAATACAAGATTTTAAATATCATTAATATTAATTATATAATATCAAATAAGGCAATAATGATCATAAAGATGAACAAAACTGGATAAATTTTATATATGATGAAGTATTAATGTAAATATGAGATTCATTTTTTAAAAAATAATTCATATAAGATGGTTGTTAAGTTGCAACGATAATTCAATATTAATATTTGAAGTGATAAAATGAAAGTAGATAAGAAAATATTTGAAGAAAGAAGAGTACAAGCAATTAAACCAAAAACTGCTGAACTATTAATAGAGCAAATTGGTCATGAGTTGTACAATCATAACCTATACAGAACTTTTGCCAATTACTTCGCAGTAAAAGGACTAAATAAATTAGAAGAATACTACACCTTTAGAGCAGATGAAGAAGTTACTCATCATAAATGGATAGTTGACAGATTAAACTATGCCGATGTTTTGTACAAGTATCCTGAAGTACCCGCCGTAGATGTAGATATTAAAGATGAAGAGGATACATTCGTTCAAACTTTAGATAAAGAGATAGAAACCACGGCCTTAATCTATAACATCGTTGAAACTGCAAAAGAAGAAAAAGATTGGGAAACCGTCAAATGGTTACAAGACACCCTTGTTGATGAACAAACTGAGGAAGAACATATAAGTAGAAAATTTTTAAAAATATCAAGACAAGACACTGATTGGGTCACAAAAGAAGATTATATATTAACTGAATATCAGGCTGGTGAAACTGCGGATGCTCAACCCGCTCAATAAATCGCACAAGTTAATTTATTATTTCCAATATAAGACCGACCTTAAATTTTTTATTTATTCCTTTTTATAGTCCAAAACTTAATTTTTTGCAAAAAGAGTGTTAATAATACTTAGTAAAATTTATATTTTATTATAAATAATATCATTACCTCAAAAAATAATAAATATTTACTCTTTATACCAGGAGTTAATAATTATTAATTAATTTGAAAATTCAATGAATCCTAATAAAATAAAAAACTTTTATAGTTACCAAAAAATAGGTGTCTTACTCAATGCTGTCAAGTTAATATGTTTGTATTGATGAGGCTGTAAAATTTTGTGGAATTTTTTCAATTTTTGACGTTTTCTTTATAAGTAAATGTTGATTTTTATGAAAAGCTCCATTTTTACACTTTAAATCAATACAAAAATTTATATTCAAAGTAATATAAATATTAGCTTGACAGCATTGGTGTCTTACTATAATATTAACCATCCTTTTTAAATAAAAATAAGGATTAATTTTATTAAATTTTTTTAGTTATTAAATGTACGTTTAATTAACCCTTTTAACATGTTTAATGCGTAAAAAAATCACCATAGATACCGCCTAAATAAACTGGAAAACGATCATTTATGGTTTCTCTTTCCCCTTCGCCACAACCGAAAAAAAACATTCTTACAATCCTAATCATAGCTTTATTAATATCCATCTTCCCAATGGTTGCTATTACCAATCTAAACTTTGGAAGCTTTGAAAACAATACCAAGGCTTCATCGGATCTATCTCAATCAAATAATAATACAACTTCATTAAAAAATGCATCAACAAATAACATAACGGGTATTGAAACCATAAGTTATAAATTTGTATCGAACACAAATGATGCTGCAGAATGTGCCTCAGTTATAATATATTCAAATAATAACTCCTCTACATATGGTTATAGAAGAGATTCTACTGATAGCTCAGATCAGTACATAAACAAAATAAAAATAACTGGGGAAGGAGGGCTCATGGAAAATAATAAAACCCAAGGGAAAAAATCTGTTATCTCTTTTGTACATTCTTTAATTTTAGACAATGGATGGTATATTGGAATAGGAGGTTTAGATAATCCAATCATAAATAAAAAACTTGAAAAATTTGGAGTTTCAATAGCGATGAAGGGCCATATAACAAATGATGATATGGAAGAAGCTTTTAAATATGTCAAAGCTATTGGTGGAGGGCATTTTGTCATTAAATCCCCTGCAGGTAAGGTGGGTGTGACCGCTTATTTCTTTGGAAAATCCTTAATAAATATATATGAACTTGAAAAAGATGATTATATGGTTGTACCCAACGATCCTAATTTCTTTTTTAAAGGAAGTCTCAGTGATAAAAAAGGCAAACCCATAGACGCTGCTTTTTATTTGTTGAGCATTGACAAATTTGGGGTAAACAGAAGAAATAGCATTGTTTGGGATGTTCAAAACATCACAGGAAAAAGTAAATTAGGCGTGTACGTTGCCAACGATGATGGGGCTGCCGTTGGAAGAGCTACTGGAAGATTAGCGGACGATGTAATTTTTAATGGAAAAAAAATAAGCAAAAACTCAATTCCAAAGGTTTCAAATGATAAACTATTGATTGGAAGTGTCGAAGTTTAAAACTTAGATTACACCTAAATTTTTTGTATTTAATCGAAAAGAACCATCAAAAGACCTCTTAGATAATAAAAAAAATAAGTGGTGAAAATTATCATAACTTAATTTTCACATCCAAAGCACTTGAACCATTTTCATATACAAAAATAGGGTTTATGTCAAGTTCAGATATTTCTGGGAAGTCCAAAGTTAATTTAGCTACTCGTTTAATGGCTTCTTTAACTTCAGCAATATCACTTGGAGCTTCCCCTCTAAATCCTTTAAGTAACTTTGCAGCTTTAGTGTTCTCAAATTGAGCATCGATCTCATCAGAAGTTATTCCCTTTGCTAAATTAAATGCAACATCCTCAATAAGATTTACATAGATTCCACCCATACCAAATGCAACCATAGGTCCAAATTGCTTATCTCTGATCATGCCTACAAGTACCTCTTGTCCATTTGGCATCATTTTCTGTACTTCTACACCATCAGGAGTAATATCTGGATGTGCTTTTTTAGCATTTTCCATGATCTCTTCAAACACTTTTTCAGCCTCCTGTTTGGTCTCAATACCTACTTTTACTCCACCAATATCTGACTTATGAAGTATTTTATCTGAGGCAATTTTTAAAACAACAGGAAATCCCATTTCTTCACTTACTTCTCCTGCTTCTCTTAGAGTTGTTGAAAGAATTATAGGTGCTGCAGAAATTCCATAGGCTTTTGCCACAGCATAAGCTTCACTACCAAGTAAAGTGTCTCTTTTACCTGATTTAACTTTTTTGAAAATGTCCTCAACAGCTTTTTTATCCACATCAGCAATTTTAGCTATCGGATCATCATAAATTCTATTTTGCACACTATTAAACCTTTCTAAGTAATCCATTACTTTAACGGCAGTTTCTGGAAAAACATAGGTTGGAATATTATTTTTTCTTAAAAGTTTATCAGCATTTACAAATGATGGCCCACCCATATTCACAACAACAACTGGTTTATCAAAATCTTTGGCTCCTTCTATTAGTGCATTAGCTATTCCATCAGGATCAGCAGTTGCAGTTGGACAAACCATCACAACAAGACTATCCACCACATCATTGTTTAAAACTATACTTAACGCCTCTTGATACCTACTTACAGGTGCATCCCCTAAAACGTCTATTGGGTTTTTCACACTACCTTCGTCTGGAACAACCTCTTCAAGTTTAGTCGTTGTTTCATCGTCGAAGTTGACAAGATTTAATCCGTATCTTTCCATTGCATCAACCGATACAACTCCTCCACCACCTGCATTGGTGATGATTGCAAGATTACGTCCAGTTGGAATTGGACACATTGAAAACGCTAAAGCAACATCAAATAATTCAGCCATAGTCGTCACTCTAAAAATTCCTGATTGTTTAAATGCAGTATCAAATGCAACATCACTTCCAGCTAAAGCTCCTGTATGAGAAGATGCTGCTGCTGCTCCAGCAACACTTGAACCAGATTTTAAGACAACGACGGGTTTTTTATTTGAAACCTCTCTAAGAGTCCTTACAAAGTCTTCATCTTCAGATATAGATTCTAAATAAGCTATTACGACCGTAGTTTCATCATCATCAGCTAAAAATTTTAAAAGTTCTATTTCACTAACTCCTGCTTTATTTCCAAGACTTATTACTTTAGAAAATCCGATTCCTGCAGTCACACTCCAATCTATAATGGCCACCATCATTGCACCACTTTGAGAAATGAATGCAATGTTTCCTTTAGATGGCATCATCTGTGAAAATGATGAGTTTAAAGGTGTGTGGGTGTCGATTGTTCCTAAACTGTTAGGTCCAATTAAGTTGATGTCGTACTTTTTTAGAAGACCTACCATTTCTTCTTCGAGTTTTACACCTTCTCCACCAACCTCTTTAAATCCTGCAGTGATTACCACTATGTTCTTAACACCAACTTCTCCACATTCTTTGATGGCTTGATTTACATGTGGTGATGGTATGGAGATAACCACAAGTTCAGGTACCTCTGGTAGATCCGCAATATTTTTATAGGATTCAATACCTTGAATTTCATTAGATTTTGGATTTATAGGGTATATCTTCCCTTTGTAACCTTCTTTTACGATATTATCTGCAACTATATATCCTACTTTTCCTTCAGAATTTGATGCACCTATAACAGCTACAGATTTTGGATTAAACATTTCATTAAGGCTGTTCATAAAATAAACTCCTTTTGATCAATATCTCTAAATTATTTCAATACCTCTATTTTTTAAATTTAATTTATATTATTCATCATTTATTAACTTTTAACTCAGTTATACTTTATTAAGGTGTCTGAATATCATTATAATAATACGTTTTTATTAATATTATAGGCGTTGTACCTTAGTACGACGTTGTTCTTCTAATAGTACTATATGGAATATAAGTGTCATGATATGTATTTCGTCCTTTACTTCGGTTTCAAAGAATTTTAAAGAACATAATCATTTATTAGATCTTTTAGTTTAATGTTAAACCGTTAAATCATTTACCAACAATTTGCAGCCAAATTAAAAAATTTTATTATCATACAAATCTGTTCTTAATCATGAATACATAAAAACATGGGGTTTTGTAATAACATTTATATATAACCTCTTACAAGAATATTATTATAAAAATTTAATTATGTATTAAATAAGTAAGATATTACTCATATATTATTAATACTCTATGTGTGGTAGACCTATCAATCCTTGTTATTAAATATTAACAAGTTTTTGAGTTCTTAATAAACTTAATAATCTGAGACTTGTTATATTCAATAAGTACGATGAAAAGAACTTTGAAATAATACAGACTGATATTACCCATTTCACCGTTCATAATATATTTTGTTTACTATCTTATTGATATATTAATTCATAAACTTTAAAATTAATTTAAATGAAATTTAAGATTAAACGATTTTTAATTAATTTTGAAACGCTCTATCTATACAAATGAATATATAACATAAAAATTTAAACCAATAATTAAAGGTGAGGGTTTAATATGGAACCAAAACTAAATGAAGAGTACAAAAAAATCGCTGATAAAATAAGTGAAGAAGAATTTTTAGAAAGACTAAGGACCATGAAAAAAGAATATTCTGATGTAAGTTTTATGAACGACATTGACATCGCAAGAATGATTGTAGGTACCTTTATCGATGAAGAAAACGAGAAAAAATCTGATAAAGAAGAACATAAAATGGATAAAATTTCAAAGTTAGAACCTGGTGCCAAAAATATAGATGTTGTTGGTAGGGTAATGGGTATTTCCAATCCTAAAAAATTTACAACGAGGAAAGGAAAAGAGGGTAAACTTGCCAACATTAACCTTGCCGATGATACCAGTGATTTAAGAGTCGTTCTATGGACTGAAAACATTAAACTGTTAAAAAACATTGAAGAGGGTGATGTGATCGAAATCCATGATGGAGAAGTAAAGGAGGGTTATAATTCAAGGTTAGAATTTCATTTACATCCACGTTCTTCAATAGAAGTTTTAGATGGTAATGAATACAAAACACTCCCTGAATATGAAGAAGTCATCACTCCAATTGATGATATAAGCCCAGATGAAAAAGTTAATATAGTCGGTAGAATCATCAGAGTCACGTCCACAAGAACCTTCGATAAAAATGGTAAAGAAGGTAAAGTCAGATCTTTTGAAATTAAGGATAAAACTGGAGAAGTAACCTACACCCTATGGAACAACGACGTTGAACTTGTTGATGAATTAGAATTAAATGAAGGAGATACAGTTAAAATTTTATCTGCTCAAGCAAGAGAGAGAAACGGAGAAATATCCCTTTCACACTGGGACGGTAGAATTGTAAAAGGTGAATTTGATGTTCCTGAATTTAAAGAAACAACACTTAAAATAGCTGAAGCTCATGAAATGAAGAATGTTAACCTGTTAGGGATCGTTACTAAGATCCATGATACAATATCTTTTGAAAGAGCAGACGGTTCTACAGGCTACGTTAAATCAATTGAAATAAAAGATGACACAGGAGACATAAGAGTTACATTATGGGGAGATGACACAAAATTAGACCTGAATAAAGGAGAAATAGTGAACATCAAGGGAGCAAACATAGACTTTGATGAATATTCTTCATCTGGTTATAAAGTCAACACCAACTGGAACACAAGAATAGTTAAAGATCCAGATGAAGACACATCATTAATCGATGTTTTAAAAGAATATAAAAATCAACTTGGCCCAGTTAAAATAGAACAAGTTCAAGATTTTGAAGATGACGGTGAAGAAGTCGATGTTCTTGGAAGAGTAATCAACGTAAACGATCCAAGAGAGTTTCAAAGAGAAGATGGATCACCAGGTATAGTCCGATCTGGAGATTTGGCCGATGAAACTGGTGTCGTCAGAGTATCATTTTGGGATGATAAAGCAAACTCAAATCTTTTACCAGGGACCCCTGTTTTAATTGAAAATGCAAAAACAAGATTAGGATTATTTAGCGTGGAATTAAACGTTGGTAAAACCTCCAGAGTGATTCAATGTAGGGAAAGTGATGTTGAAGATTTACCAAGTTTCATCGCCCTTGAAGATAAAATCTACACCACCAAAAAAATTGAAGACTTAGATGAAGATGACAGTTATGTTAGACTAGTAACCAGAATATTTAACCTTCAAGAACCGAACGAATTCCAAAGACAAGATGGGAATATTGGTTTAGTAAGATCAATAGATTTAGGAGATGAAACTGGAACAATAAGAGCCTCATTCTGGGATGATAAAGCAGAAATAGCCTATGAAATTGGAGATCCTGTAAAAATTGAAAATCCACGTGTAACCTTTAGAAACGACCAATTAGAATTAAGTATCGGTAGTAATTCAAAGGTTTCAAAAGTTGGTGAAGGAGAATTAAAAGATCTTCCATCCTATAAAGAACTCGAAGAAAAAATTTATGTCTCAAAAAACATTGAAGACTTAGAAGACGATGATAAAAATATAAAAGTTACTGGTAGAGTATCCGAGGTTAGTGGAGATAAACTACTTTTGCCAAGATGTCCAAGCTGTAACAATCGTCTTGAACAAATCGATGGAGAATACGCCTGTGACTATTGTGGAGATGATTTCGATGAACCAAGTTATCTTTTAATGTTACCTTTAAGAATTGAAGATGAAACTGGTGATATTTCCGCCACATTTTTTTCACATTTAGCTGAAAACTTGCTTGAAATGAATACAAGTGAAATTATTGAAATCAATGAAAATATAAGTGATAATAATACATTGAAAGGAAAAGTTGAAGATTTAATGGGCTTAGAATTAACTTTAATAGCTGATGTTGATTTCGATGACTACAACGAAGAAATTAGATTAAAACCTAAGAAGATTATATCTAAAAATCTTTAGATCATCTAAATAAAATCTTAAAATAGAAATAAAACGGAATGATTATTATGGTTGAACTTGAAGAGTTACCAAGTGTTGGAGAAAAGACAGCTCAAAAACTAAGAGATGCTGGATTTGCAGATATGATGAGATTAGCAACTGCTACTGCAAAAGAATTAGCTGTTAAAGCAGAAATTGGAGAAGGTGTGGCTGAAAAAGTAATCGAGGCTGCAAGAAAAGCTGAACAAATTGATTTTGAAACCGCTTTTGATGTTATGGAACGTCGAAAAGAAGTGGGTAGAATTAACGTTGGAAGTAATGCATTTAATGAGTTAATCGGTGGAGGAATTGAAACTCAATCAATTACCGAAGTTTTTGGTGAGTTTGGTTCTGGTAAAAGTCAGATTTCTCATGAGTTAGCTGTTACAGTTCAAATGCCTCTAGAAGATGGAGGTTTAGATGGAGAATGTGTATTTATAGATACCGAAAATACCTTTCGTCCTGAAAGAATAGAACAAATATCCGCCGCATTTGAACTTGATCACCAAGAAACGTTACAAAAAATCCATATTGCAAGGGCATTTAACTCCTCTCACCAAATATTAATGGCTGAAAAAATAAATGAACTTATTCAAAGTGGAACCGACATTAAACTAGTTATTGTTGACTCTTTGATGGCCCACTTTAGAGCAGAATACATAGGGAGAGAATCTTTAGCAACAAGGCAACAAAAACTTAATCAACATTTACACACACTTCAAAACATCGCTACCACATACAATGTAGCTGTTTTTTTAACAAATCAGGTACAGGCAAGACCTGATGCCTTTTTTGGAAGTCCAACAAAGGCGATAGGAGGACATGTTTTAGGACACGCCTCAACTTACAGAATTTGGCTTAAAAAAGGACTTGCTGGTAAGAGAATAGCAAGACTCGTAGACAGTCCACATCTTCCAGAAGGAGAATGTGTATTTAAAATCACAAGCGAAGGAATCGTCGATTAAAAATTAAACATCACACAGTTGATGTTACTAAAAATAGGCTCTAATTGGAGTCTATTTATCAACAATTAAATTAATATCATTAATTTGATGCTGACCCTTTAAATACTGATATATTTATATATTAGTTTATCCATAGTGTCATGACAATTCCTATTAACTTCATTTTTATTAACAAGGTATCTGAAAAATATAAAAAATTGACAGGATTTCCATAGATATTTAACATAATGCGTCATCAGAATTCCAATACTTTTTAAAAGTACAAATAATCTGAAAAACAATCATTAAAATAGAATCATATAAACTTATAAATCAAAAAATTAACAATTTTCCAACATGATAAAATAAAATAATTTTTATAAATAGCTAAATACCTTTTATTTTAGATATTAAACCA
>JAITEE010000157.1 GCA_031282205.1 Candidatus Methanovirga aequatorialis
GAGAGGTGGTCAAAACTAATTTTTTTAAGAAAAAATTTTCTTATTTTCTAAATTAAAGCATTTTTAGAGCTTTTTAATTTTAAAATTTAGATTTTTGCCCACCTCTCATTTTATCAAAAAAAAATATTTTATCAAATATTTTTTACTATCATATGGCGATCTCTTGTATTATAATGATAATAGTTTATAAGTCCTTTGATCCATTGGAATTGAAGCTTGTTTAATGTTTTTAAAGCTAATTCAAGGTATTTACCCTTCACTATGCTTTGAATAAACCTTTCTTATTTGTTCTATCTTTGGCAAGTTTTCAATACAAAGAAATTCACGAAGCTTGGACTTACTATTTACTTGATTGTAAATATTACTAAGCCCTAATTTGAAAAATATTGAATAATAATAATTTTAACATTATTTGGTGGATTTCAATCTTTTTTAAACCATTTCGAGCTAACTCTTCTTGAAAAGTTCTACGAGCCGATAAACTTTAAGTACTTTGCCAAATAATAATTCATTATAGGATCTTTTTTTATACAGGATTTAAGGAGATTTTCATTTAAATCACTGATTAAATATATGATCCCGATAGTATTTGAATATTTTCGATTTTTAAGACCCTAAATTTAAAATAATTTGTGAATAACTTGTATTTTTAATGAAGTGTCATGATTGGTTGTTTTTTATGATGAAATACCTTTAAAGAGGTCGTAAAATTTTCATGAAAATCAGACACCTTGGTATCTTTAAAATATGAAAAAATATACTTTTAGAGGTTTAGTATGGAAAATGAATCAACAGTAAAAGTAGAACATTATTTCTTAATTTTATCTTTAGTCTTTGGTTTGATTTTAGCAATATCCTTTCCACCATTTCATTTTCCTGATGAAGGAACATATATACTTAAAGCGTATGATGTTAGTAACGGGAACATTATTCCCAAAAGTACGCAACTCACAGCTCCCAAAAATTTACAGACGATAAAAAATAATCATCCTATAAATAGTGATGGAAGTGTTGATATAGACATGTCCGATCAGTCAATAATGTCGTATCCTCCATTACCCTATTTAGCCAATGCGTTAATCATAAAAATTGGAGAGTTTTTTAACCTTTCTGCGTTGGTTACAATGTACGTGTGCAGAATAATTAACCTATTAATCTACACTGCAGTTACTTACTTTGCGGTTAAAAAAATTCCAATACTAAAATACGCATTATTATTAATTGCATTAATGCCAACAACTCTTTATCAAGCTGCAGCTGTTTCAGGTGATAGTTTAACCATGACATTATCATTTTTAGTAATTGCACTATTTCTAAACCTATCATTAAACAAAAATAAAATAACAAAAAGAGATGTGTTCATATTATCCGCTTCAACCTTGGCATTATCATTAACCAAGCCATCATATGCATTAATAGCCTTACTTTTCTTCATCATCCCACGTAACAAATTCAAAAACATTACAAGCCAAATAAAAACTTTTCTCTACACATGTCTAGCTCCTTTATCCATTTTAATAATCTGGAATTCAGCATTCAAACATCTATACCCTGTACTAAATTCGGGATTTAACTCGTACCTCCAAGTTAACACATATAATATCACCTTCGTTTCATCACATCCCCTAAATTTTTTAGATTTACTAATAAACACAACAGCATATAAAGGTGCTGAACTACTTTCAACGTTCGTGGTTGGTTTTGGAAATAGTGGTGATAATGTTCCTTTGTTTTTAATTTACATTTATTTAATCGTGCTATTACTCACATCGGTATATGGTGTTTCAGATTTGAGAGTAAATTTAAAGCAGAAGATAATTGGATTTATCCATTTTTTAATTGTTTCCTTAACGTTGTGTGTAGCTGAACTTATAACATGGACTCCACTTGGATCTGATGTAATTTGGGGACTGCAAGGAAGATACTTCATCCCAATCGCACCATTACTACTTTTAGTCTTTAATTCATCAAGAACTACCTCATTCAAAAAATTTTATAAGAAATTTCATTTGTGCGTTATTTTATTCATAATATCTTTCTATATTACCATCACTTTATATAGTGTCATGAAAAATTAGTTTCTGTGATAATATTTATATAAATACTTTCTCTAACAAAATATAATTGTCTTCTTCTTTCTCGTAATTTAGATGGTGCTTCATTTTTATCACCCAATAAAAATATTTGAAGCATATTATTTAAATTTAACGGTTTAGAAGATGACAAAATAAATTTCATATGATATTAAAATGTATTTTTACGATGGAAGTTTTAAACTAAAATACTTGATTTTAAGTTTTAATATACTTAATAAATGAATACGATAATACTTATGCAAACTATATATATGTGAAAATACAAAAAAATAGTATATGAAAACTGAAAAATACAACTTAAAAAAAGATCCTAAATATGAAAGATTCATCCTTGAGAGAAATTTAACGAAAGCAAGTGAAGACTTATATTATCATGCACTCACTTCATACAGCTCATATAATCAATTAACACTCACAAAATTAATAGATGAAGCAGACCATGAGGAAGAAGAACGCATAAGAAACAAAAACAAAACCTTAATCCGTAGATTGAAAGAATACCGTAACTACTTAATAAATAATAATAAGTATGGTGTCTCTACTGTAAAGAATTATTTCACAAAGATAAAAACTTTCTACAAACATTATGAAATAGAAATACCTTACCTACCCCCTATTCAACTAAAAAAAGATTATCATGAACGATACACTGACATACCTACCATCGAACATATAAGAGAAGCTTTAGAACACACAAATAACTTATCACTGAGAGCATTAATATTATTCATGAGTAGTAGTGGAACAGCCAGAGCAGAAACATTAAACATAACAGTGCAGGATTTTATTAATGCTACGAGTGATTATCATAAAAGCAAAAATATAGACTCAGTTTTAGAGGAGTTAAAAGAGCAGGAAGACGTTATACCATTGTTTCAGATGACCAGACAGAAGACAGATTATCCTTATTATACTGTGTGTAGTCCAGAAGCCACAAACGCTATAATCAGATGCCTACAAAGCCGAAAAGAAATAAATAATGAGGATAAATTGTTTAATATTAATAGAACTTACTTGA
The DNA here is from genome assembly GCA_031282205.1 of Candidatus Methanovirga aequatorialis. GTDB lineage: Archaea > Methanobacteriota > Methanobacteria > Methanobacteriales > Methanobacteriaceae > Methanovirga > Methanovirga aequatorialis. The sequence continues at coordinate 3,115 of JAITEE010000157.1, forward strand.
ATCAAGTATTCCAACGACTAAATGAGAAAATAGGTTGGGGATTAGTTAATCATTATGCTTTTTTCCGTCCGCATGCTCTACGTAAGTTTCATGCTACTGTGATAGAAGATACTGGTTTAGCTAATGCTTTACAGGGTCGACGAGCGGATCCTGTATCGGAGTCTTACTTTAAACACAACCCTAAAAGGTTAAGGGAGAAATACTTGGATCATTTACCGAAGTTGACGGTTAATCCTGTGGTGGTTACTCGGGTGGATGATGAGGGCACAGAGAGGATTAAAGTATTGGAAGAGGCTTTGGAGAGAGAACGTTTGAAGTTATTATCTTTTGAAGAGAAATTAGAGAGTATAATGCTTAGTGGGAGAGAGGAAAGAGAAGCATTAAAGAAAAAATAAAGAAAAGAGGTAAAAAAATGAAAATAAAAAAACAATTCTAACATATACTATTCCTTTCAAAACACTATTCTATTCCTTTAAATCCAAATACTCTATAGATGAGAAAAAAATCATTTCTTATAAATATTCTCTCTTTTCCCCACATCTAAAAAATGAATTTCAGGAGGAGTTGCAGAGACAATTTCAAAAATAATCCTATACTTTCCCACTCTTCTTTTTCTAGCTCCTTTCAATGGAGGAGACAGCATATCTGAGTTATAAGGGTTATTAGAAATCTCTCCTATTATCTTTAGAATTCTTTCAGCTATTTGTTTATCATTTTTTGATATTCTATCAAACGACTTATCAAAAGTATGGGAGTAAATAACTTTATAACAATCCATGTCTTTTTGCAAAGGATTTCACATCCCCTTCTACAAAATGCCCTTCAATAATTTCTGCTCTAATATCATCTAACTTGTTTGCCAAATCTTTGCACTCATTAGGAATATGACCCCATGAACTACTTTGAAATAAACTATTTGCAGGTGAAACAACTCTATTATTATCTTTTATATCAATTTCTTTTGAAGTAAAATATTTTGAATATCTAAATGTGGCAGTGTTCATATTATTTATCATTGATATTACCTCTATTCAATTTTTCTTCATAATAATATTTTCTATAAACCCATTTAAAACTTTCATGTTTAGTGATAACTGCTAAATCGATTGGTCCCCCTATAGTTTGAGCTCCTGGCATAAATTTAGACATTTCACAATTAAAATTAACTAAAAATTCTATAAAATCAATAGCATCTTGAATAGGCATTGCTGGAACTCCTATTGGTAATTGCATACTTTTTTGAATCAAATGGACAATTTCATCAGATTTTTCATCACTTAAGCCAGCATCTTTTAGTAATTGAGGCATTCTTGTACTCATACCTAAAATAAGGCGAGAAGTCATTTCAATATCTCCATACCAACTGATAGCAACAGGATCTTTTTCATTAATTTGTTTAGGTCCTTTAATTCTATCCTTAATAAATTCCAATTGGAATATTTCTGGATCACTTTTACTTTTAGAGTATCCTGCAATAACAAATCCTATTAAATTAATGTTTCCATTAGCATCCTTTATTTTTTTCTCTGTAAAATCTTTAAATGATTGAGATATTTTTTCTATTTCAATCCTACCATTATCGATTTCACTTTTATTTTTTTCATAATAATAATTTCTGAAATCTTTTACTATTGTAGATATAGAAGCATTGCCAATACTTCCGTTACCCCATGTCATACATCCAACAGGCAATCCTTTTATTAAATTAAAAATCTTATCTGCATTAAAATAAACATGAGCTGCAGAATTATTTCCATTTGCATCGGTAGCTACAATAGTAGATGCACTATCAGTAGCTAATATCAAACCATCATTAACTTGCATTATAACAGCAATAGTCATTAAACTCCTCATATTGGTGAAATACAATAATTATACTATTAATATATATAAGAATCTTTTATTATTTAAACATTATCAGTAGCTCGTAAAGTGTTTTTATATTTAAACTAAAATCAAAAAATTTATATACCATTAATAACATATGAACATATCAGTTGTAAGTATAATAAATATCACATATATACATTCTTTTTTTTTTACATTGATATAAAACATGTTATATTATACGATAAACTTATTTTTTAATAACAATCAGAGATCAATTTAATTAATTGAGGAGAGACGTAATGTCTGAAGTATCATCAAAAGAATTGTATGAATTCAAAAGGACCCTTGGAGAGTTATCAGAAAAAAAAGGTCGTGGGACTGAACTTGTTTCTGTTTATATTCCTAACGATAAACAACTCAGTGATGTCAGTAAACATATGAGGGAAGAATATGGACAAAGTGCCAATATTAAAAGTAAACAAACTCGTAAAAATGTTCAATCAGCCATTGAAGTGATTATTCAAAAAATTAAATTGTTTGCAAAATCACCTGAAAATGGTTTAGTTTTGTTTGTTGGAATGATACCTAAGGGGGGTCCTGGAACAGAAAAAATGGAAAGTTATGTTTTTGAGCCTCCAGAATCCATTCAAACATACACCTATTATTGTAACTCCGAATTTTATCTTGATCCATTAAAGTATATGATGGACACCAAGGAAGTTTATGGAATAGCCGTTTTAGATAGAAAAGAGGCTACAATAGCTACACTTAAAGGAAAAAGGATAGACATTTTAAAACATTTAACAAGTGGTGTTCCAGGCAAACATAAAGCAGGAGGTCAGTCACAAAGAAGGTTTGATCGTTTAATCGATTTGGCTGCTCATGAATTTAAAAAAAGAATAGGGGACCATATTAACGAAGCACTTTTACAAATCGAAGACCTTAAAGGAATCATTCTTGGTGGTCCTGGTCATACCAAAGAAGAATTCCTTAAAGGAGATTATCTTAATTACAAACTTAAAGACATGGTAATCTCCACGATTGACACTTCTTATACTGGAGACTTTGGTATAAAAGAAATCATCGATAAATCAACCGACCTTCTTAACGAAATGGATGTAATAAAAGAAAAACAGTTGGTTAAAAAGTTTTTAACCGAGTTAATTCATGACAACGGTCTTGGTGCCTACGGTGAGAAAGAAATAAGAAAATATCTTGAAATGGGTGCCGTTGATACTTTGTTAATTTCTGAAGGATTAGAACATGATAGACAGTATTTTAAATGTGAAAATTGTGGAAAACAAACTCAAGTGACAGTCAAATCCAAATCAGATCATGAAAAAATGATTTGTACTGAATGTGAAGAACAAATGAAGTTATCAAAAGCAAGGAAGTTAATTGATCATTATCTAGATTTGGCCAACGAATATGATAGTGATGTTGAAATTATTTCCACAGAAACAGAAGAAGGAAATCAGCTATTAAAAGCGTTTGGCGGGTTTGCAGCTATTTTAAGATATAGACCATGAAACTATTTGATTTTATTCTAAATTATGTGGATAATGTGTGGATTTGGATATGAAAAGTATAAAGCAGGAAAAAATTGAAAAAACAATAAAAACAAAGGTGAATGAATTTTTAACTTATCTGAATTCAACCCTTCCAGAAAGTATGGAGTTGGAATATGAAGGTTTTTATAGAAGAGGATTTTTTGTAAGCAAAAAAAGATATGCCGTTATTGAAGATGGAAAGATAGTGGCTAAAGGTTTGGAGCTTGTTAGAAGAGATTGGGCACCAATCGTTAAAACTACACAAGAAGATGTTTTAATGGCTATTTTAAAAAATGGGGATGTTGATGAAGCCATTGAAATAATTAAAAAGGTATTAGAAAAGATAAAATCTGGGAATTTAGATATGAAAGAGCTCGTGATACATACACAGATAACCAAAAAACTTTCGAAATATAAACAGATTGGTCCTCATGTTGTTGTTGCAAGAAAGTTAGAAGCAGCAAATAAATTAAAACCAGAAAAAGGAACAATCATACAATATGTAATTGTCAAAGGTAAAGGTTCAATAAGTGAAAAGGCCGTTCCCTACGAGGATTATTTGGATGGTTCTTATGATCCAAATTACTATATCAACAATCAAGTACTTCCAGCAATATCAAGAATAACGGAATCATTTGGTTATAATAAGGAAAACCTATTAGAACTGTTAGAAAACGAAAAACAACAAACTTTAGATGCCTTTTTTAATTGAACTAAATTCAGCGAAACGTTTTATCCCATATAGAAATCTTCGTTCTAATTTGAAAATCGAAATAAAAAAATTTATAAATAAATAAACACAATATATTGACATGATAACCACTTTTAGAATAAAACTAACTCTAAAAACACCAGATTATAATAAGATCATATTTAAATTTAGTCATATTTTTTGGAAACTTCAAATTTTTAAATTAGAAAAACAGAATTTTTCTCTCTAAAAGTTCAAATTAATTAAAATCAGTATTCTTCTTTCAAACGAATTTATGAATATGAAATAAAAATAGAACAGGTAGGTAGTAACAATGAGAATAATGGTTCAAGGAAATATTGAAAATAGAGTATATGAAGAACCTTTCTCTAAAGGTGTTCTTTCAAGATCATTAACCCAAGCAGAAATGGATCCGAGTAGAGCCTACTCTTTAGCGTCCTCCATTCACTCCAAATTAAAAAAGGATAAAGTGTCTTTAATCACCATCGATGACCTTGTAGAAATGGTTTTAAACAATTTACGGAAAGAAAATCCCAAAATAGCTGAAAAATACGTGTCATGGAGACAGATAAAAAAATGTTCAGAACCATTAGTTGTTTTAATTGGTGGGGCTTCTGGTGTTGGAACATCTTCAATAGCATTTGAAATAGCCAATCGATTAGGGATTAAAAATACGATCAGTACGGATATGATCAGGGAAGTGATGCGTAAAATAGTTTCAAAAGAGTTAATTCCTGTTTTACATGAGTCAAGTTTTAGTTCTTATAAAGGTCTTAGAGTACCTCCTCCACCAGAAATTGATGAAATTTTAGTTGGTTTTAAAGACCATGTTGATACCGTATGTGTAGGTGTTGATGCAGTTATCGAAAGAGCTCTTAAAGAGGGTATAAGTATCGTTGTAGAAGGAGTGCATGTTGTTCCGGGTTACATAAATGAAAAGTTAACCAAACATCACAATGTGAGAATGTTCATTCTTACAGTTCCAGACGAAGAAACCCATAAAGGAAGATTCTATTCACGATGCCGACAAATGTGGGCAAGAAGACCTTTACAAAAATATTTAGATAATTTTTATGCCATTAGGAAAACACATAAATTTGTTGAATCTCAAGCAAGAAAGTTCAGTGTTCATGTGATTGAAAATATTGATGTGATCACAACAATAGACGCAATAATGAAAGATATTAGTGAAAATTATGCGATAGTTAGTGGTAGTAATGAAAAAGATTCTAAGGAAATTGAAACTTAACGTGCGATTTTTTTTGGAGGATTATCTATGTTTAAAGATCTAAAAGTTGAAAATTTAATGACAAAAGATGTTATAACAACAATGAAAGATGAAGATGTAGTCTTTGCATTTGAAAAATTGATGAAAAATAAGATCAGTGCCTTACCCGTTGTAGATGATGATAATCTAGTAGGTTTAGTTAGTGCTACTGACTTAGGACACAACTTGATATTGGATCACTACAAGTTAGGTACAAGAGTTGAAAATGTAATGATAACCGACGTTAAATCAGTGCATCCAAAATCATCTATTAAAGACGTTATTGCTCTAATGAGTGAGGATATTCCTGACAAAGGTATTTTTAATCAATTGCCTGTTGTTGAAAATAACAAATTAGTTGGAATAATTACCGATGGAGACATCATAAGAGCTATTAGTGATAACTTCTAATCACAGTTATTAGAATCATCAATTCATGGGGAAATAATATGATCAAACTTGAGATAAAGTTCGATCAAGTGTTCATAATATTTGAAGCTATTTAATCACTTATCAACATTTAAATATTAAAAATTTATTTTTCAATTTAGAAGAATTTATTTTTCGTTTTCTTTCAATTTAAAATTTTCATCGATTTAAACCGTTTTATTATAGGCATGAAAGTTAAGTTTGCAAGTTTTGAACGTTATAAAATATTTTTAATTTTTTTAAAATAACCATTTAATATTAGTTTATTTTATTAAATAGATATTTATTTATAAATATTTTATTATAGTGTATTAAATAATGTTTGTATAGTAATAAAATGTTTAATAATTTATTATAAACATTAAATTTTTAATTAAAGAAATTATAATTAATATTTTTAAAAATAAAAGTATTTTAACAGTTATTTTAATAATTAATAAGATTTAAATAAAGATTAATTAAAAAAAAATAATATTTTAAAATCAAATGAATAATCACAAACATTATTTATTCCATTATGAATGGAAACGGAAAATCAAAGAGTTATTGTAAAGTAAATTTAGGAAAATTTATTTTCTGTTCCTTAAATTATCTTCGATAATAAACGGAAAATAGATTGGTTTAAATTGCTTTTGGCAATGATCATAGATTTATTTGCGAAATGAACTTAGAAAATCTCTAATTTTCAGTTTTTTTTAAACTTACTTCTCGTTTTAAAAGTTTGTTCTAAATAACAAAAAATGATGGACATAAAGGGAGAGATAATTATGAATAAAGGAAATATTTTAAAAGACAACGAATTTATAAGTAGGGAATTAAAAAATAACCTACAATTGAACAACTCACCAGTAGCCATTAAACTTGTACTTCACAAAGAAGAAATACCTAAAGAACTTGAAAAAATAGATAAAAAAGCAAGACACTGCGAAATGGTAAAAAAAGCATCAGAAGGCAAAAAGTTCTACGGAACCTCCGAAGACCAAAGTTGTAAAGGTGGTTCAGCAGCTTTAGGACTAGAAAACATTCCATTGAATATTGAAACAGGGGAATTCTACTATAAGCTAGGCAGATTCAAAACTGTAGGTTCTGGAAAAAGAACAATGGACAGAGTACCAAAGATTCATTCTAAAATCTTTGCGATACTATACTCACCACTTGAACTAGCAGATTTCCAACCAGACATAATCATAATGATAGCCAATCCAAAACAAGGAATGTTAATTTCTCAAGCTATTGTTTACACCTTAGGTGGTAGAATTGAAGCTAACTTTGCAGGAATTCAATCCGTTTGTGCCGATGCAGTAGCCGGACCATACACAACAAGAAATCCTAACATTACTTTAGCATGCTCTGGTTCAAGAAAATTCGCAGGCTTTGATGACTATGAGCTTATTATTGGATTAAACGGTGAAAATATTGGTTGCACAGTGACCGCCCTAAATCTAATGAAAAAAGATTGAATGATCATTGTAGATATCAAAAAAGGTGATTTTATAAATCTTTTACATGTTGGTATCGATGACACCGATTCACCAGATGGAATGTGTACAACGTACCTTGCAACAACCATAATAAACGAATTAAAAAAGAATAAAATTAAAATTAATGGTTTTCCTCGTCTTATTAGATTAAATCCATTTGCAAAATTTAAAACTCGTGGAAATGGAGCGATATCATTCAAAATAGCTATTTTTAATAATCAATCCACAGATCTAATTAAGGAAATAGTTCTCTCCAACGTTGAGAAGTTGTCAATGACAGAACATGAAAACACAAATCCTGGTGTTGTATTCTATCAAGGAAAAATAAATAAAAAAATAGAGGACTACTCACTTAAATCCATCCATTCAATCATAACAATCGAAGAAGCTGAAAAACTTGCTAAGGAAGTTGGTGCAGAAATCCATAAATTCAAGAAAGGAAGAGGAATCATAGGTTCACTAGCAGCCATTGGATGCCCCCTTGAAGATCACACCTACGAACTAATCACCTATAGAACAAAAAAAAATCACGGAACTAAAAGAGCCATTAAATACGATTCCGTAATTTCAATGAATACAAAAACATATCCAGAAACTTTTGAAAATATTGATGACGATTATATAGCCATTGAACCAAAAACATCTTGTCCTGTTCTCTATGGAATTAGGGGAGAAACCCCTGAAATACTTAAAATAGCCAAAAATATTGTAAAAGTTAATGAACCAATTGAGTACTCCACAATCTTTAAAACAAACCAACATACCGACATTCATCTTAAAAAGGTGGATAAAATAGACAAAATGGAGAAATATGGATCTTACATTGTAAATGGAACGGTTACCGACAACCCTCACGTTATTACTGGAGGTCACGTTTTCTTTAGATTATCAGATAATTCTGGTGAAATAGAAGCCTCCGCCTATGAACCAACAAAGGATTTTAGAAAAACTATAAAAAAACTTATAAAAGGAGATCAAATTCAATTGTTTGGTGGTGTTGGTTGCGGTGGAACCTTCAACATTGAAAAAATCAAAATATTATCTTTAAATAAGAAACAAGTCTTTAAAAATCCTAAATGTAAGTGTGGCAAAACATTAACCTCCGCAGGGTTTAAAAAAGGATTTAAATGCAAAAAATGTGGTTTTAAACTTCCTAATGGAGAAAAAATAGTTATCATTGAGGATAGAGAACTTGTCGAAAATAGTTACTATGAAACACCTACATCGGCAAGAAGACATTTATCTAAACCATTGATCAGAAACTAACTCCCAACCTTAAAACGAAAAGTAAACTTTTTTAGGTCACTGTCTAATTAAAGAATAGTTTCTCTCCAATGTTGAGAAGTTGTCAATGACAAAACACGAAAACACAAACCTGATGTTGTATTCTATCAAGGAAAAATAAATAAAAAATAGAGGACTACTGTTAAGACAACTTAATTCTTATTGTTTATAGTCCTTAACAAAAATATTTTAAGTAATATATTTTAGTAGTTTATTTTTTGATAGAGTGGGTGAATTAGCATAAAAATGGAAATACTTTCCAAATTCTCCGATTAAAAATGT
>JAITEE010000172.1 GCA_031282205.1 Candidatus Methanovirga aequatorialis
TATTTATTCATTTATTAATCATATTAAAACTTAAAATCAAGTATTTTAGCTTAAACTTCAATATAAAAATGTACTTTTAGAAAACAAGATATTTTACAACCTTAAAATATAACAGAAAAGGTTCGACAATGCTTTGATTTTTGCTCGAAATCTAACACCTATCTTCATAAAAAGTGGCTTAAGAACTTTACTATTTTGTCCACTTTCATGAAAACGTTGAATAAATGGGGAAATTAGTTATTATTTAAACCATTAAATGTTTCTTCAAAATCAATAGCTCCAGCGATAACATCTGTGTCATGGAAATTAAAATCTCTGATTCTTGACAGATTCCAATCGTTTTTGCAAAATTCTGATTTTCTTTGGTCTTTTCGATATCTTGATTTATTAGGGTAATACTCAAAATCTTCGTAATTGTAGACTAAATAAAATGAAAATTTGCAGTTGAATAGAAAAATTTGCAGTTGAATAGAAAAGACTTAAGGTTTTCAATATCCTCCTTAAAATCAAAAGGAATATTCTTTTTTAAACAATATTCAATGTACATTTGGGGAATGATTGAATAAACACTTTCATAAGCTTTTAATTTCAAAGAACAAGTATCGGCACGTCTTAGTTTCTTTCTTAATTTTTCATAAAGACTTTCATTCAAAGTATTCTTAATTTTTTCTAACTTTTTAAGCTCATATGAGGAAATAGGATCCTTAATATTATATTTTTTAAATTCAAATAAATAAAAATGACAATTTCCCTTATTAAACTTTATATGAATGGAATCCACTGATGAATGTTGGAAATTAGCTATACATTCTCCTTTTATACGGCAATTCTCACATTTAATTCGGGATTTTTTTATTCCATCCTTTGTACAATTAATAACAACATCATCTAAGCAAATCATATAAATATCGTTGTTATAAATACAAGAATTTGTTTCACTTGGTTGCTCATTCTCATTTGAAACAGATATTTCACTTACGGTTTTATAAAAAGTGTCTATTGACTGAAAGTAATCCATACAATCTTTAAAATCATCTATTGTTAAAGAAATAAAAATCGCCTTTTTTAAATTTCTGTTTAATTAATTGGATTATTAAATTAAGTTGTATTTAAATTTATTATAATTTCATCTACCTAATCGTCTTTTGTAGCATTTTTAACTCGTGTTTTTGCTCTAACTCTGTCAAGTTCATCGTAAGGATCTCCGAAATGATTGTATATTTCTACAAGGTCAGCTTGTAAAATTTCCTCGATGTTGAAGGTATTTTCTCCATTTTCTTTTGCTAAATAGTAGCGAATATTGTCTAAATCATAGAAGTTTCCATATGTATCAATAGCTTCAATAAATTGGGGACTGTGAGAGTTAATATGAAAATGTATTTTACGGATTTTTGCCATAACCACAATAGCTTCTGCTAATTTAATTTGCCATAAAGGATGTAAATGAACCTCTGGTTCATCCATTATTAAGAAACTATTATCATCTAAATCATCAAAGAGACTCAACAACATTGCAATGGATTTAACTCCCGCAGCAGTATTTTTAATTATAAAATCCCCTTGATTATTTTTGAACATAAACCCTTTTTTATTGTCAAAATGGAGGTTACCACTAATGATTCCAGATAAAATCTTTTTAGGATTTTCCACACGACTGTCTGTATTAAATTGCCATTCAAATGGTTTTTGAGAAAGTTTCTTTACTAAGGAACTTTGATGGTAGGTTTCAAATTCACACTTTCTACCAAAGGGGCTGTTACAATTATTAAAAAAATCTAAGATAAAAGGAGTTTCAAAGTAGTAAATATCTCCAATAACTAAGTCGGTTAAAGAATCATTATACATATTTGATGACGATAAGGATAACAAAGGATCATTTAAATTTTTAGTAGAGAACAATGAAATGTTATTATTGAAAAAATCGTTATAGGTTTCTCCAAATTCTTTATTAAAAAGCATTTGAATAATTTCCTCAGATCTTTTGATTTTATTTTCCTTAGTTTTTAGCCCATTTAAAGTGTTTTCTATAGATTTTTCAATTTTATAATCTTGAACGTTGTTATGTTGAAAAATATCTTTGATTTTTTCAATCACAGACGATATTTCATTTGTTCCATAGTCTAAATTATGTGTTATTTTTGATAATTCCCTCCTAAGATTATTCAATTCTAAAATCAAATCATCAAATAATTTTTGAGAATCATTATCCCCAAATAAATTATTTTGTTGAGAATCTTTTTCATATTTTCTATGACTACGAATAAATCTAAAAATATCAGCATCTAATCGATAATACAATCTTTTTAATTCTGTTTCATAAATTTCATAACTTTCATTAGATAAACTACCTAAAACAGAGTACAAACATTTACTAAGAGTAGTTTTACCACTGCTATTATTACCTGCTATAATATTAATAGAACCTTTAGTAGTTTTTTCAATGTTTATAAGTCCAAATTCTATATCTGCTTTATTTATAACTTTAAATTTGTTAATTTTAATCATATACTTTCCATTAGTATTATTTTCACTATTGGATATATTAACACGCCCTAAAATTGACTAATTTTTATTTAATTGTTTAGTGGATGGTGTAAAAAAGTGTGGAGTTTTTCAACTTTACTGGGTTTCTAAAACATGATTGTATAAATTTTTCATGTGTTCTTTTATGATTTACATAATAATTTAAGTTTTTATTCTTGCCTTTTTTTAGTAATTTTGTTTTAAAGGTTTATTTTAAGTTCATAGAGAGAGAGAGAGAGAGAGAGCAAATGATCCATTTTAGAGGACGTTTAAATAAGTTGTAATATGAGAATAAAATCGAAACATTTATAAGGTAATAAATTCACAGTGTATCATAGAGAATTTTTTCTAAGGTTAATAGAAATTCTCTCTGGGTGTTGTAAAATACTAATAACGCTTTAAGTTAAAATATTCAAAATTTTTTACAGTACCCATTATTTCACATAAAGAAGGTGTATACAATGTTTAAGGCAAATATTAAAAAATAGGTTTATTGGTGTTGTTAATATTAATTTCATCACCAATGGCAATGACACGGAGTTATGGCTGATGCAAAGAATTTAAATTCAGCTACAGATTTAGATACAGTTGAAACTATCAATACTATTATGAACTGGTTAATTGACCAAAATTGGAACATCTTTGGTCATTCTGTAGTTTTAAGAGATCATATATCTCAATTTCATATAGATGTTACTACAGATGGTGAAGACATTTATTATGGTGTGATGACTGGTAGTATAGATTTAGGTTCAATTTTCCTTTATTGGGGGCTGTTTAGTATGTTATTAGATGATTATGATATCGATAGACTTGGAAAATTAGCAATCTTATTCTCAATAACTTTAGGGTTTGTGAATTACGTTATAGGACTGTTAGAAAAAATGTTGAATGTACAATATTACCGATATCATTTAAATGGTTTCTTCCTCATATTTTGTGGAGGTTTAGTATTTTTTATTGTGTATAAAATATTTAATCGTCTGTTTAAGGAAGATAATTTAAATGTTATCATGGTAACGTTCACAGTGATGTTTTTTTTGACTATTGTTTTTAATAATTATTTGATTAAATTAATGATTTGTGATACTTGTGGAGGTTAAATAAATGAATAAAAAAATCATTGGGAGTGTGACTATTGCATTAATGCTTTTAGCAGTCACTCCATTTTCTTCAGTATATGGAGAAAAAAACATTGCATTTGACATGAATAACATGTTAATAGGATCTGATCCAAGATGTGGAACTCTGGGAGATGTATATGATAAAAATCCTGTAATAAATAAAAAAACATCTTATGATTTTTCATTTAGTGAAGAACAAAAAAAAGTATTTAATGATAGACTTAGTCAATCAAATCTTAGTAATTATGAATTAAGTGATTCATATATACAAGGTGTTAAAAACGATTATTTCAATGTTTCGATTGAAGGTAATAAAGCTATTGTAGAACAATTGAAAGATATTCCTCCAAATTCTGTTGTTCTATTCATGAAAATTGGAGTAGAATTAAGGAATAAAAATGATGGTTCTATCAAAAAAGTAGCATTGGTGACTTTTTTGGCTGATAAAAACCCATCATCACTTTCAGTTGAAAAAAAGATAATAAACCCAGTCATGAAAGTAAAAAGTAGTGATCTTGAGGATTGCATGTTTGCAGTCAATTTAGCATACGCTTATGGATGTTTTGTTGCTTCATTTATGAATCCTATAGCAGCAATTTTGTGCGGTATAGCTTCTATGATAGGGGCTATGGCTAGTGGTCTCTCGCCTGGTGAGATTTGCCACCTATGGTTAGGTTAGGAATATTTTTTTTTAATTCCTCAACCTTTTCAGGTTCTATTTTTTTATATAATTATAGTAAATTGTAAAATTAAACTGTTTTTATTTCAATAAATATTGGACTCGTAACAAATTTTTATTATCTTTAAAATACTTTATGTTTTGATTTATTATTAGTTTAAATATTATTTTAAAAAAATAAGACAATTAAATTGTTTAAACAATAAAATAGAGTTTATTAATCAATTAAATTAAATTTTAAATTAAATTTTTAATAAGAATTATATTTTGTGAAAGTCAAAAAATTAATTTAAAACGTGTTGGATCTATAAAAATAACTTTGTAAACCAATATATATTTAAAATAGTAACTATACGATCATAAGGAGGACTTGATTAAAATTTTAATAAAATTAAGATGTAAAATCCTTAAAATTATGGCTAAACTCATGTTAAAAGTGAGTGGAAAAGAAAAAACCATGAATAAACTAAAAGAAGGGGGTTATGATAAAATTGCCCAATGGATTGAGGATAAATATCCTTAAAGAAAAAATAAGAAATAAGATCTTCACAATATTGTATTTAATATTGATGGGAATCGTATATGTAACCAGTTATTTAGGAACATGCCCAATATGTCCCTAAAAGACACAAAAATTAGACGAGATTATATTGGAGATTGATATTTTATAAATTGAGGGTGTAAATTTTTGTTGAGTTTTTTTTTAAAATTTTCAAATTTATTTATAAATAAAAGGTAAATTTTTCCAAATAACTCCACACTTTTTTTACACTATCTATAAATTGATAAACTTTTCAAAGATGACTATAAATGTAAGAAATCATGTTTAAGTACATACATTATGCATAGGAGTTGATGTTAATGGATATCAAAGAATTTTTTATGATGGGAACAGGGAGTGATTGGAGAAGTATAAGGAGAAGATTCTATTTTGGATTAATATTTTTCATTATTTGCTTTGTAATTCTACCTTGGTTGATTCGTTACTGGAGAGGAGGTTGAAAAATCGGAGTTGTGAAAAATTTATTGAGAAAATACAAATTAGTAGCTCATAAAGTATTTTTATGTTTTTGTTTTTTAAGTATTTTTTGATATTGACAATTTAATATGCTGATATATTTATATGCTATTTTATCTATAAATAATAGCACGAATATAAATGGTGATTGTATTATGGGCAAACGTGGTCCTAAACTTGGTTTTACAGATGTTCCTGTCCAAACAAAGACTGTGAAGACTATGGAAAAATTGAAAATGAGAATGTGATTGGTAATGGATACTTATCAAAGCAAAAACAGGGACTATTCATAAATATTACTGCAAAACCATGTTCTAAAAGTCTCATCCAATGTAATATACAATCTTACATGTATTTAAGAACATAAAAAAAGCATTATTAAATAAATACAGTTTATACCTTAAATTCCCTAAAACTGGTAAAAGAGGAAGACCATAAAAAACCTAAACAAAAACCTTTAGATAAATTAAAATATGTGCAGTATAATTAAAAAGAGAAATGGTAAACAAACTATATTAATATCATCAAAAAAGTATAATTTATGGAAAAAAAGATATTAGTGATTGTGACATTTCTTACAACGTATATCGAGTGAGAAAACAAAAGATTGACAAGAAAAACATTTATCCTACTTTAAAAAAAGATGAATGGCTTACAATAATCATGCTACACTACAAATAGCAGACCATAAACTTTTCAAGACCTCATATTTTCATTAAGAAAAGAGAATATTCAAATAAAAGACCATGTCTGGAAAAAATGGGATAAAATAAACTCCAATGATGTCTATTTGGAGTAAACCAAAACATTCATGGTCTTTAAAAGAACTATTAACATGCCCTTATCACAAAAATATCAGTAAATAAAATGGTCAACATCTATTTTAATATTCACCAAAAATACCAAACCAGTAATAATAAAAACAATAAAAATTAGTAATTAAGTAATAATTAAATAGAAAAAGTTAAGTTAATATAAATTCTCTTAAGTACTTCTAATGCTTTTTCATGTTGTGGATCTTGTTCAAGACAGTAACCAATTAAACAGTTATTTATCAAAAAAAGTGGGGTTCAATAGATCACCTTAGTTCATTATAAGCAACTTTAATAGATTTTTTAAAATTATCATCATTTAAATTTAATAAATTATAAAAATCTGCCTCTAAGTCAATAAAATCAGAGTAAAATCTGGAAAAAAACTGTTCATATAACGGAAATACATTTTCTGAAATAGATAGTTCATTATTTTCAACTTCCAGCGTATGCTTCTGTTCTAAAAAATTTACATATACCATGATAATCTTTATCAATATATCCAACAACTTTCTATTAACATTTTCAACGTCTTCAATGTTGTTTATCAATTTTTGTAGTATTATGAGTAGTGAAAATTCTCTTTCCATGGTTTCTATGTCCTTTAATAAGTCTATTATTTTTCCTCTAGTGTTATAAATCAATTTAACTTTATAAATTGCATCTTGCATATTTTTAAAAGCTGAATTATAATATATAGAGAAATTCTCATTCCTGGATTTTTCAAAAATAGCATTATATTGTGGGTCTATGACTGCGTTATCATTTAGGTAACTAATAATTTCCTCTTCAAGATTAGATAAGATAGTAAATCTATTTTCTATTGTTCGGATATTTTCTCTTTTCATTCATTTTAATTCCATCATATTTTCGATTCATCATAACGTCACAAAATTAAAGTATACAGTTGTCCATCTTCTTAGAAATATAATAAACTAGCATATATTTATTATTTTAATCAAGACCCCATCTTTTTAGGAACTTCTCTTGGAATTCTTCACTGACCCAATGCATACCATTACAGAAAGGTTTGTGCCAAGATTTTCCACACTGACATAAGGTCATTCTATTTCTTACAATGTATTCCTCTCCATTGGCAGATTCAAGAGGAACTCCACCTTTAACCCAAATTGGACCACTGGTATGTTTACCATCATCGTATATCATGTTAATTTCTTTTTCAAATTTTGGTTCAGTTGATTGCCCAGTTTCTTTATCATAGATCAGCAATCTACCTGATGGACAATTACTTGCTTCATCTTTAGCTTTTTCATTGGCATCATCACTATCCTCCTTGATTAATTTTCTTATGCCTCCATGCCTTAGACAAAATCTTGAATGATCACAGTACATGTAATGGTCGATTAATTTTATATGCTCATTTTCAATATCTTCAGAGTAAACATCTTTTACATTTAAAGCAGCAACTTCTTCTCCATCAAAATCAATTTTAGTATGAGTACCATCACAAAAAGGTTTGTTATTCGAGTTTCCACATCTACATAGGCCATAGGGTTCGTTGGTTTCAATTTTTTCCTTTTCACCATACCCTAATGGGTTTCCCTTTTCATCGACTACAAATTTTATTTTATACAATGGAACGTTTCCACTTACAAGATACGGTCCATTTTTAGTAACCTTAATTTTCATTAACTTCCCTCCTATTATACACTAACACGATCCATTCAGTTTAATAATGTTAATTGGTGATGATACTTATAATATCTCCGTTAGAAAGTTGGTAATCACTTCCAACACGAATATTTCGTCTACTGTCCATTCCATGCATGAACTTGTCACCAATATCTGTATGAATCGTGTATGCTAAATCTCTTGGTGTTGAACCATTTTTAATAAGAACAGCATCTGGAAGAATATTTCCTTTATTGTCAGTAAACTTATGCTGGTCTTCTACAGGATAGACAACAATTAAATCTAATAGCTTAAATATAGCATTATTCAAGGCGGTCTGCACACCAGTTCCACCATATTTTTCTAAGACGTTAACCTTAATATACTCCAACGCTTTTTTCTGATTACCATTTAATTCACCTTCTTTCAAGATGTTGAAATTTTTATCTCCAGGATTATAATCTATTAAACCATTTTCAGCCGCTCTTATAAGTGCTAACTCAGATTCTGCAGATGCAGGTATCACATCAGGATATTTTTCTTTAATTCTTTCAATGTTTCTTTGAGAACTTGGAAGATCTGCTTTGTTTGCAACGATCAACATTGGTTTAGCTATTTTAAGAAGATTTCTAATTAAAATTTTGATATCTTCATCACTCCATTTACTATAAATAGAACTTAAGGTTCTTTTAGCCTCGACAACATCTCCGATGCCTATTCCAGTTCCTGATAACTGTTCATGAATAACTTTGGATACATCTAATTTTTCGGCTTCTATCTTTCTGATTAATCTTGGCCAATTCTTTTTTAGTATTCCATAGATCCACATCACAATCTCTTCTTCAAGAAATTCAATGTCTTCGAGAGGGTCATGACCTCCTGTATCGATTGGTCTTCCTTCCTCATCGGTTGAACCAGATGCGTCCACTATATGGATAAAAACTTTAGCTTGTCTAAGCTCATCTAAAAATTTATTTCCTAAACCTCTACCTTCATGAGCTCCTGGAACAAGACCTGCAACATCGATCAGCTCTATGGGTGTAAGTCTAATCCCATCAATACACTTTGAATTTCGAGGATTACAGTATAGGTTTAATTCTCTACAGGGGCATTTACTTGTAACGTAGGCTATTGCCTTGTTGGCATCAATTGTTGTAAATGGATAGTCGGCCATCTCAACCTTAGATGAAGTGGCAGAATTGAAAAAAGATGATTTTCCTACGTTTGGTTTTCCTGTAACCGCAATTTGAATCATGATATCACTACAACCCTAACTTGTACTTATTTAAATTGGCTATTGATCTACATATTCGTAGTATGATTCTTCTGCACATGCCTTACAAATTCCTACACCATTTCTTACGATGTACTTATCATCCTTTACAATTTCATTACAAACAGGACATACTATTTTGCTGAAGTCTTTACCTGGGAAGTCGGATTTTTTTAATCTTAACTTAACTTTACGAATGGAGAAAAGTTTTTCATTTGGGGTGTTGCTAAGACGTTTAATTAAATCTTCCTTTGTTTCTTTTTCATCTTGATTTTGAATGTCATCATCTGTAACTCTAATTCCTTCATCAGTGGATATTTTATAGAAGGTGGCTGCAAATCTACCGTAATCCATTAATTTAAGAGTTCTTTTACCAATGGTACATCCAGATACAACTTGGATGGCATCAGATGCACACCTATCTATCTCAACAAATACTAATAAATCTTTATTTTTCTCATTAAGCTTCATTTCTAGGTGTTCTAATGCATACATAGTCATCTTAGTACCCATCACAATACCACCACATACATGGCCGTGAAACTTTTCAACTTTTGCTAACTGCTCTTGGAAATCTTTATCGTTCATATTGATCACTTAAAATATTTATTGACGTCGTATATTTGTTGATGTTTTATTCATCAATAAAGGGTATGTTTAATATTAGATTTAATATTTTCCGTATAAGGATCTTCATTATAATGGGAATAAAGAATATTTGTAATTATTCGATTGATTTTAAAATATTATTTTTAATTAATTTTTATTTAAATCTTATTAATTATTAAAATATCTATTATAATGATTTTGGTAAAGTTTGTCAATTATAAAATATCAATATCCAATATAATCTATTTAACTTTAATTTAGAGAATTTTTATAAGAAATAATTAAATTAATAATTGATAAACAT
>JAITEE010000004.1 GCA_031282205.1 Candidatus Methanovirga aequatorialis
ATTGAATAATATAGCTACAAGAGAATACAATGAGTTATCAATAATTGAGAAAATGCATTATTTGTTATTAATGGATTGGATATCAAATGTTTTATTTCTCAATCGTGAAATGCCTATGCTTTATTCTTTTAGAACCAAAGAAGAATGGGAACAATTTTTTGTAGAACAAAATTTTAAAGTTGAAAATTCAGAGTATTTAGGGTTCCCAAAAGAATTTTTCCATCAAGGCCCTTATAGTAGGTTAATTTTATCTAAATAGGTAGTCACATGATTACAAGTAGCCAAATTAAAAGCGTAATATTTGACATGGATGATGTTTTAATAGATTTTATGCCATACCATGTAAAAGCATGGGATTTAGCTTTTAAAAAGTATGATTTAATAATTGATAGTGAAATTATATACAAATTAGAAGGATCTGACTATAAACAAACAATAGAATTTATATTTAATAAAATGAACAAAACACCCTCTATTAATGAGATAAATACTTTAAGACGAGAGCAGGATAAAATTTTCAATAGAATTGTAAATATTGAACCATTTGAAGGAGTTGATGTGTTACTAAAAAAACTTAAACAAATATGTTCATTAGCAGTTGTTTCAGGTTATAATACAAAAAACGTTGAAAGAGTTATAAATGATAATTTTAAAGATGATATTTTTGATGTTGTAATAACTGGAAACGACACAGAGGCAATTGTTGTTGAAAACGCTCCTTTAGGAATAAAATCAGCTAAAAATGCGAATTTATTTTGCATTGGGTTGCAAACATATCTCAATAGAGATTTTCTAAAAGAAGCAGATATCATTATAGAAAATCATATAAAATTAACAAAATATTTATTACATGCATTTAACCTTTAATGGGTTTAAATAAGAGAATTTATACTCAATCATGTTTAATGGACTTTAAAGGTGTATTTAGTTTAAAATTTTTGTTATTTTCAGCCATTGATTCTGATAGTATCGAACCAATTAAGGTATTTTAAACTAGCTAATGGAGAAAATTATGAAGAATATGAATAATCATAACAGAAAAATAAAAAAGCGGATGTTCCACTACCAAATCTCTTAAAGTTTCACCAGAGATAAAATCGAACTTTTTTAAGGTGTAGTATTCAAAATTTAAACTTTTTTCAAATTTTAACATGGTTTCTTCCGTGTTCATGATTTCACTCAATAGAATTTTTTTTATTGATTTATTCATCAATAACAGGTTGTAATAATTGTCAGTAGTTAGTAAAGTATATTTTGTATCTTTGTTTTTCGGCTGATTTGTCTTAACATGGTTTTGAATATTCATATTACTTTTTGTCGACCATCCTTGTCGTGGCATGCTAATATACATCCATTGAATGTAGATCTATATAAATTTAACGGTTTTTAACTAAAATTTAAAAAATAATTGTTGCACAGCCAAATAAAATTGAAAAAAATTTTAAGTTCGTATTCTATTGTAGAATACGAACCTTTATAAATGTTAGAGAACATATAAAAAATATAGATTTTATATAAACGAAAAAAATTTTGAAAATGAGTTTTTTAAAAATCTTCAAAATGGTTCTATTTCATGGTTTACATATAGATTGAATATATGAGATACAGGTAGTTTTAAGATTTTTATTTTTTTAAAATTATTTCATATATTTTTAGGTTTTTTAAATTATAATTCTTACAGTTCTTTTTATAACAAGAATTACGATTTAAAACTTAATAAATAGTAAAATTAAATTAAAAATTAGATATATTTAATATAAATATAATAATTAGAATATAATCCATTAAATACACTATGTAGATGAAATAAAAATCTAAAATCAATCTTAAAAATATTTTTATCAGTAGTTCGTAAAGTATTATAATTGTGTGGGTTGTTATTATATATAATCAGCATACTACGACAAGGAGGACGACAAAAAGTAACCTGGACATTCAAAACCATGTTAAGACAAATCAGCCGAGAAATTGAATTAAAATTCGGATTTAACAACAAAATAATACTTAAAATCTAAACAACTCCATGGAAAAATTCCTAAAAATACAGATAAAAACCCTGAAAATCACAAATTACAAACCCAAAAACATAAAAACCAAACAAATTCAAATAGAACCCGAAAACCAATTAATAAAAAAAAAGAATAAAAACAAAAATATAAAAACACTTTACGAACTACTGTTTATGATTAAAAATCAATATATAAATTTTCATGTAAACTATTTACAGGGATTTATAAAACTTCATTTTTTTAATTCCTTTTAAAACTCTTGAACTTCAAATTAAAGAATTTTTACTTAAATTTTTGGATAAAATGTTTTAAACATCGTTTATGATTACAATATAAATTTAGTAAAAAAGAAATAATAAAATGAATAACCAATTGATATTAGATCATGATCAGGCGAGAAAAGATGATGAGGAAGTTACCTGTTGGGAGACAGGATTTTAGAAGATTAAATTGGTTTTAGCATTTAAATGAAAGGAAATAGGATGTAAAATCAAAATTTTTCATTAAAATAGCTATTTTTTTAGTTTTGTAGAATTAAAAATGTCTTTAAAAGAATTTAATTGCATTTATATTATTATAATTCAAAAAACGAGGATTATAACAATATACAATAGAAAAAATTAATGGTTTGGTAAAGATGGTTGATGTTGAATATCTCCAATCACAGTTGAATGATTACTGTGATGAGTTAGAAGTGTTGAGAAACCTTTCAAAAATCACTATAAAGAATTATAAACAGACTAATGATTACTTTATCAGATATTTAAAAGAAAATAATATCGATATTGAACATAAGCCAGATGTCGTTTTAAAAAAGTTCATAATCTACCTTAAAAAAGATAAGGATAACGGCTATTCAACGATAAACAAGTACCTTCAACAGGTCATTCAATTTTTAAAGTATTTAAACATTAAAGTGGATATTCAACTACCAAAAGACAACAGTAAAAATAAAAAGATAAAATATTTAAGACCAGAGGAAGTAAACGAAGTGTTAAAAACCATTCCCAACGAATTGATCAGAGATAAGGCTATCGTCCAAACTTTATATAGAACAGGACTTAGAGTCTCTGAACTTTGTAATTTAAAGAAACAAGACTTGAATATGAATAGTGTTGAAAAAGCAATAGCTGTTTATGTTTATGAAGGTAAAGGTGGCAAAGATAGAACAGTTTATATTGATGATAAAACACTTAAACTCATAAACATTATGATTTATAAGAGAACAATAAAAAATAACAGTTATAATGAGTCAGAATATTTATTTACCAATAAAAATGGGAGTAGATTAAGTGAACGAAGTGTTCAAAAAATTGTTAAGAAATATGCAATAGCTACCGATAGACGACTTGCAATGGAAGGTAGACAAACCAATTTTGAAGAAAGGCTAACTCCCCACACTCTCAGACATTCTTTCACAATTTTCCTCTTAAATTATAGTAATAGACCAATAAATGAGGTTCAACAGCTTTTAGGTCATAGTAATATATCTACAACTCAAATTTACAGTAAAGTAGACGATAAAAGAATTAAGCAAAGTTATGAAAATATTGATTGGTAATCTAAACATTTTTAAGAAGATTTTAATAGTTTATCTTCTCGTAGAATAGTTTTATATAACATCTAAGTTTATATTCGTTCCCAGATATAAATAATCTTATCAAACAGTACTAATTTATTCCTATTTTTTTTTTAAAAATGAATATATAAGGAATAAAGAATATTTGTGATTATTCACTTGATTTTAAAATATTATTTTTAATTGATTTTTATTAATTATTAAAATAACCATTAAAATACTTTTATTTTTAAAAATATTGATTATAATTTCTTTAATTAAAAATTTAATATTTATAATAAGTTATTAAAAATTTCATTACCTACAAACATTATTTAATACACAAAATATATTTCATTAAAAAAAGATAAAGTATGAAGGAAGATCATGAATACGGAAGAAACCATGTTAAAATTTGAAGAAAGTTTAAATGTTGAGTACTACACCTTAAAAAAGTTTGATTTTATCTCTGGTGAAACTTTAAGGGATTTGGTAGTGGAATATTTAACAATTGGAAAACCTGTTAAAAATGAAAAAAGAGAGATAACTAATGGAATAGTTTTTTTTCATGGTTTGGGTGGGAGTTGTACATCCATTAGAAGACTTCATGAAATAATCGGTGATAAAAAAGTACTGGACACTGAACAATATTTTATAATCTCGATCACAACTCTTGGTTCACCTAACTCTTACTCTCCTTCAAACAGTAACTTGGGAGTCAAATTCCCGAATTATACAATTGAAGATATGGTAAATTTCCAAAAGGAGTTTTTAAATGAGAAATTCAATATTAAACATCTTAAAGGATTGATTGGGAACTCTATGGGTGGATTTGAAGCTTTAACTTGGGGTGTTCTATATCCTAATGATATGGACTTCATAATCTCTTTAGTCAGCAGTTATAAATTTGTTGGTCATAACTATGCAATAAGTAAAATTATAAATACATTAATTGAAAACGATCCAGACTATAAGGATGGAAAATATAATGTGACCTTAAAATCTATTGGTTTAGCCAATCAAGTGGTTTATCCCTTTGGTCTTTCACTAAAACGTTATAGAAATCTGAGCAATAATGAAATTGATAACGATTTAAATGAGTTGATGTCGGATTTTGAAATGTATGATGGAAACGATGTTATTCTGAGAAATAACGCTGTATGTTCTTATAATATAGAAAATGAGCTTGATAGAATAGTAGCTAAGACGTTGATAGTGGCCATTAATCAAGATCAATATTTTCCTTCTGATTTAGATGCTGTTCCAATGAGTGGAATGATAAAGAACTCTAAGCTGGTTAGATATGATTCTGATTTTGGTCATCTTGGTACTGGTGAAATTTCTAAAATTGAAGATGAATTAAGGGAATTTTTAAGTCAGAATTGATAAATAAAACTTAAACTATTGTTATGACAATTTAAATTTCATGATACTTTTATATGACGAAGATTTCTATAAACCCAATATTTCAAAATTTTTTAATTTTTTAATTATGATTTAAATTTAAGCGGAAAATAAATTTAAGAAAATCAAAGATTTATTCATGAAATGAATTTAAGAGAGTCTTTGATTCTCTGTTTCTAACATTAAGCATTTAAGTTTTCCTAAATTCATCTCGTGAATAACGGAGAGTGAAACTCTCCTAAGTTACTCATGGTAATAAATAAAGAATGAATTCTTCTAAGTTGAAAATAAATTTTCAACAATAAATAATTTTTAATAAATATTTAATTTCATTAATATTAATAAAAAATAAAATTAATAGAAATTCTCATGACACTAAAATATCGAAATAATTAAATTGTCATGACAATAGTTAAGTTTTGAAAAATTTTAGATATTTTTTTGACTTCATAACGTTATATTTTATAACTTTTTAGGTATTGAATCTGATCGTTTAAAATTTAATATTGGTACAGATCATTTAAATTCTAGTTGTAGAACGTAAATGCTAAATCTGCAGTTTAAAATGTTTTTTCTGATTTTTATTCACTGAATATTTAAAAACTAATAGAGAAAGAAATTGGAAACTTCATTAAATTGTTGTGTGACCTTTGTTCTTTAGTACTAATATGTAACGATTTTAATTAATAAACTTTTCTTTAAATAATAAAATTTTATTACAAACTTATTGTAGACAACAAAATTTATATGATGAAATTCCAAAGTTTTAATTAAAAAGTATGGTTTAAGTGAATTAATTTTGCAGAATATTTTAAATCGAATTGAATTTTTGTTTATTTAGTATCAATTTTATTTTAAAATTTGAAAGGTTTTGAGCTTAAATTTTGAATTTAGACGATCTCATTGCGTTTTTTAGAATTATCATGAAACAGTTCTTAAAGTTTGTTGGATGATTGTTACTGTTTCTTGGATTTTTCATGATAATCAGAAACATTGATATACATAATACATTATAACTATAGTTATATTGGTTTGTTATAACTAATTGTTATTAACGATTGATGAAATATGATTGTACATAATATAAAGATAGGTTTTAGTAAATTAATATTAACATAATAAATTAATAGGAGTAATTTTATGGTTAAAGGAGCCGATGTTTTAAAAGAAGGATTTGCGAAAATGACTAAAGGTGGAGTTGTTATGGATGTTGTTAATGCAGAACAAGCTGTAATAGCTGAAGATGCTGGTGCTGTAGCTGTTATGGCATTGGAAAAGGTCCCTGCTGATATTAGAGCTGCAGGTGGGGTTGCTCGTATGGCCGATCCTAACAAAGTTCAAGAGATTCTTGACGCTGTTTCGATACCTGTCATGGCAAAATCAAGAATTGGGCACGTTGCTGAAGCACAAATTTTAGAAACCTTGGGAGTAGATATGATCGATGAAAGTGAAGTACTCACACCTGCAGATGAAGAATATCATATTAACAAGAGAGAATTTACCATACCTTTTGTTTGCGGTGCAAGAGATTTAGGGGAAGCTTTACGTAGAATTGATGAAGGTGCCGCTATGATTAGAACCAAAGGTGAACCTGGAACTGGAAACATCGTTGAGGCGGTTCGTCATATGAGAAGAGTTATGGGTGAAATTCGTGAAATTAAAGGTAAAGATGAGGAAGAACTTAGAAGTTTCGCAAGATTTATAGAAGCACCATATCCACTTGTTAAAAAAACGGCTGAGCTTGATAAATTACCTGTTGTTAATTTTGCTGCTGGTGGAATCGCAACTCCAGCTGATGCATCCTTGATGATGCAACTTGGTTCTGATGGGATATTTGTTGGTTCAGGCATATTTAAGTCAAATAATCCTGTTGAATTTGCAAAAGCAATAGTTGAAGCAACGGCAAACTATGATAAACCCGATATTTTAGCTCAAGTTTCCAAAGGTTTAGGTGAGGCAATGAAAGGTCTTGAAATATCTGAAATCAGTGAAAACGAAAGAATGCAAGATAGAGGTTGGTAGTTCAACACCTTTTTTTATAAGAAGATTGTTCTTTACTAGTTCATTAAAATTATTTATTATCGATAAAAAAAAACGAAAATTTATAATAGTGTTATGACAATTTAAATTTCATGATACTTTTATATGACGAAGATTTCTATAAACCCAATATTTCAAAATTTTTAAATTTTTTTAATCATGCTTTAAATTTAAGCGGAAAATAAATTTTCCTAAATTCACTTCGTGAATAAATAAATGATTTTTAATAAATATTGAATTTCATT
>JAITEE010000069.1 GCA_031282205.1 Candidatus Methanovirga aequatorialis
TATAATAGTTTGTTAAGATTTTGTACTTTTAGAATCTAAGAGTTCATGATCATGGAAACATGTTAAATAATGGGTCTACATTCTTTATTTTTTCATGAAAATCTAACACCCTATATAAAATAATAAATGTGATTGATAAGTAGGATATTTAGCCTCTTTTTTTATTTAATAACTAAATATCATAAAGTTAATTTTTGTTAAGATTTTTAAGAGATATGATTTTTATACTTAAATCATATAACTATTTATGTATGATTAATTATAAATATATGTACAATTTAGATTGTACATACAAAGTACACTATTATTTATAATAGTAAATTATATGTATAAATTATAATTTGTATATAATTTATAATATGTATATAATCATATATTTTAGGGTGTTTAATATGACTGATATAGGGACTAAAAATAGATTAAGAACTAGTTTAAATATCGATAAGGACATTATTAAGTCCATCAAGATTATCGCGATAAATAGAAACTCTACACAAACTGAAATAATAAATGAGTATCTTAAAAAAGGTTTAGAAGCAGAAGAAGATAAAAATAAAATACCTGAGTATTTAATAGCTAATAAAGAAAATTATAATCCAGATAAGGAGAGAAAAAAGAAAATGGCAGGCATTATTAAAGTTAAAAAGTCTTTTGATGCTGTGGAATTGATTAATTCTTCAAGAAGAGGAGAACAATGATATTTCTAGATACGAATTATATAGTTTCTTACTATGCTGAATCAGAAGATCATCATAAGAAGTTTGGAAATAGCTGATATAATAGAAGATAGAGAACAGATTATTTCACGATTAGTAATTGGAAAAACTATTAATCTTTTAGATAATAAATTAAAAGTCGATAAAAAGTTTATTAAATAGGTTTACGAAGATTTATGTAGTAATTATACTGTTATAGAAGATCATTATTTTTATGATAAAGCTTTAGAAAATGTATTAAGTTCTAAAAGAAGAATTCCTTTTTTTTGATAATATTTATATTGTATTGATGAGAAAATTAAATATAAATGAAATTGTTTCCTTTGATAAGCATTTAACAATCAAAAAGGAATTAAAAGAGTTCATTAAATATATTCATAAAGATAAAGTGATAATATGTTAGAATCAAAACTAAATGGAGAAAGTAAGAATATTTTAAAAGGTAATATAAATAAATTAAAAGAACTTTTCCCAGAGATACTTACAGAAGACAAAATAGACTTTCAAAAACTAAAGACTATCTTAACAGATGAAATAGATGATTCTAAAGAAAGATACAACTTTACATGGAATGGAAAGAGCAAAGCTATTCAGGAAGCACAAAAACCATCAAATGGAACACTTAGACCTTGTAAAGAGGAAAGTAAAGATTGGAACACAACAAAAAATCTTTATATCGAAGGAGATAATCTTGAAGTGCTTAAATTGCTGCAGAAGTCTTATTATGGTAAAATCAAGATGATCTATATTGATCCTCCTTATAATACAGGTAAAGATTTTGTTTATAAAGATGATTATAAAGATAATTTAGAGAATTATTTAGAATTAACAGGGCAGATCGTGCCTAATTCAGATTTAGGAGAGAGAGAACAAATGGCATTAAATTAAGCACTAATACAGAAACTGACGGTCGTTATCATACTAATTGGTTGAGTATGATGTATCCAAGATTGAAGTTAGCAAGAAATCTATTAACTAATGACGGAGTTATTTTTATAAGTATCGATGATAATGAAGTAAATAATCTTAAAAAAATTTGCGATGAAATATTTGGTGAAGAAAATTTTATAGCAACGATTGTTCACAAATCTCGTGGAGGGATATCTAATGATAAAATCATCTCTGAAAACCACAATTATCAACTTTTTTATGCTAAAAATAAAGGTATTATTCACAATGATAGATTTTTATATGGTATTAAGAAATCAGAGGATGATTTCAAAAGATTTAATAAAAATGACAATGATGGAAAAGGACAATATTCTTTAAATCCCGTTAGTGGACCTGGAGGAGCTCGAAAAGGCAACCCATATTATGAATTTTTAGGAGTTGAAGGATACTGGAGATTTTCTAAAGAAAAAATGGAAAGTATGTATAATGAGGGAAAAATCGTAAAATTAAATGATAATTTATATCAAAAAACTTATTTGATTGATTTAAAAGATAAAGTTAAAAAAATTAGTACTTGGTGGGATAATGCAGGAACCACCAGTAAAGGAACAACTTTAGTTAAAAATCTTTTTCCAGAATTAAATGTTAGTATTTTTGACCATCCAAAACCTATTGAATTAATAAAATTAATGATTGAATATTGCAATGTTAAGGAGAATGATATCATTTTAGACTTTTTTTCAGGTTCTGGTTCAACTGCTCATGCAGTATTTGATATAAATAGAGAAGATAATCAAAATAGAACAATTATTTTAGTTCAAATCCCTGAAGAACTGGTGAAAATACTGATGCATACAAATCAGGTTATTCTACAATTACAGAAATAGCCAAAGAACGGATACGAAGAGCGGGAGATAAAATTAAAGAAGAGCTTTTTGATCAAACTTTTTCTAAAAGTTTGGATATTGGATTTAAAGTCTTTAAATTAGACTCCTCAAACTTAAATAAATGGGATCCAGACTATAATAATCTTGAACAAACTTTAATTGATACTACCAACAACCTTGTTGAAGGGAGAAACGAATTAGACTTTGTATATGAAATCATGCTTAAATATGGAATTGATTTAACTCTTCCAGTTGAAGAATATGAAATAGTTGATAAAAAGGTTTACTCTATTGGGTTTGGTGCTTTATTAATCTGTTTAGATGATAATATTACTAAGGAAATAGCTATTCCACTTGTTGAAAAAATAAAAGAACTTTCACCCGAAACTTCAAGAGTAGTTTTCAAAGACAATGGGTTTGCAAGTGATAGTGATAAAACTAATATTAAAGAGACTTTAAAGACGAATGATGTTAATGAGTTTATTACTATTTAGATAACAGTATTTTGATCAAACTTTTTCTAAAAGTTTGAAAGTAATAGCCATTCCATTGGTAGAGAAAATAAAAGAAATTTCTCCAGTTACTTCAAGGGTAGTTTTCAAAGACGGTGGATTTGCATCAGATCAGGATAAGACAAATATTAAAGAGACTTTAAAAACTAATAACGTTAATGAATTTATTACAATTTGATCTTTTGATCAAACTTTTTTTTAAAAGTTTGAGTGTAAAACTAATATAAAAGAAACTCTTAAAACTAATGGAATCGATGAATTTATTACAATTTAAAGCTTTTATTTAACTGGAACGATTATAATGATTTTGGTAAAGTTTGTCAATTTATAAAATATTAATATTCCATATAATCTACCTAAATTTAATTTAAAGAATTTTTATAAAAAGAATAATTGAACTAATAATTGATAGACATTACCATTGTCACTATAATAATAAAATTAATAATAAATTATATATGTCAGTATTATTATATGATTATATATCATAAAAGCATACATGACGGAGTTGATTAGATGACCTCAACAATAAGAACTACATTAAATTTGACATTGTAAAGAATTCACATGATGGCACTTAATTTTTTGAGTATTTGATATTTTTTTGTGAATTCTGTTACATTTTTTATTATTCTGTCATTCCATCGTTTAATGTGTAATGTCAC
>JAITEE010000150.1 GCA_031282205.1 Candidatus Methanovirga aequatorialis
TTAATAAAAATTATCATGACAAAATTCCAAATCTTAAATTAAAAAAAATATTAGATCAATATAAATAATTTTTACAAAACACTAATAAATATTATGAAATTTAAATTGTCATAACAATAGAATAGGTTTTAAGCGTGTTGTCGAGTACGATATGATAAAATATTTTAATTTTTACAAAACACTAATAAATATTATGAAATTTAAATTGTCATAACACTAGAATAGGTTTTAAGCGTGTTGTCGAGTACGATATGATAAAATATTAAAAAAGCAAAAAAAATATTGAATAGCTCTTCATTTAATCATGATGACTCAAATTGTTTATAGAATTAATATTTACCGTATTTTTGGCAATCAATTAGTTTCATCAATGATTATTTGGTTCTAAGGATTTCAATCGCTTTTGGAAATTCTTGATTGAAGATTTTTACTTCTTTTTCAGGAATGGAGAAACTGACTCTCAGATATTTATCTCCAAAGTTTGGACTTGTATAATTTCCGCCTCTTGTAAATATGTTTTTATCCAAAAGATATTCTGCAAGTTCTTCTGAGTTGATCCCTGTTTTTTCAATGTCAATTGCCAACATGTTTCCATCGGATGGATAGTTAACGATGAAGACATCATCAACGTTATCGATCATTGATTTAATTAATCTTTGATTATTTCTCGTAGTCTTCACGACGTCATCCAACCATTTGTCTTTGGATTTTAAACCAGCTATTGCTCCTGCTTGGGCGACTATGTTTGTTCCTAGATCATTGATTATTATTGTTTTAACGCCTGATATAATATCATGATTAGATATCATGGCACCAATTCTTAATCCAGCCATTCCAAAAATCTTTGAAAAGCTATAGATAGTTATACTATTGTTTGGGGCATAATTTGCTATGGAATGGTGTTCTCTTGCAAAATCTTTATATGTCACATCATGAATTAGATAAATATCATTTTCAATAGCTATTTTAGCAAACTCTTCAATCTCTTTGGAAGTGTAGGAGGTACCTAATGGATTTAATGGGTCAACAAGGATAATTACCTTAGTATTTTCGTTCATATTTTCTTTAACAAGTTTTGGTGTTAACTTGTAATCACATTCTTCACTGTAAATGGGAACTTGGATAACGTCGTTAGCAAATCTACTTGCAAAATTATCTATTATTAAGTAACCTGGATCAGAGGTGATCACGTTATGTTGAGGTTCTAAAATAACGTTCATGGCAAGATAGAGTGAATCTGTTCCTCCAGAGCTTATTAAAATATCACTATCGTTGAGGTTTAAGTCGTTTAATATTAACTTTTTGAGTTCTGAGAATCCTTCAGAAGGAGGGTATTTTGAATATTCTCTACTTTTTAAGCATTCTGCCATTCCATTATAAATGTAATCTTCTTCATGTAAATGGTTGGTATTTTGACCCATCCAAATTATATCTTTGTTGTTAAAAAGATATTCAAAAAAATCATTAGCAGAATTAAATCCTTTGGGAATATTTTTAGCAGTTCTGCCATATTTTTTTTCTTTAAACATTGTATCACAATAAATCAAAATCTTATATTAGAAATTCCAATTTATGTTTATTTTTCCTGATATTTATACTTTCAAATTATTTATTGATAGCTATTAACTTATTCATAACGTATATAAAGATAGATGATATAAAAATTATATAAATGATTGAATTAAAAACTCCAACAAAAAATGAAGATATTAGAAAATTAAAAATAGGAGATAAAGTTTTAATTAGTGGAGAGATGTACACTGGAAGAGACGCCGTTCTTCCAAGGCTGGTGAGGTTAATAAAATATGGTTATAAACTTCCGTTTTCCCTTGAAGGAATAGCTTTTCTTCATACAGCAGTAAGTAAAGCTGGAATATCTCCTACTTCAAGTAATAAAGATGAAATAGAGTCTTCTATTTTGCCTTTATCTAATGCGGGTGTTAAAATTCATATCGGAAAAGGTTCATTGAGTGATAATACAATGAAACATTTTGAAGACTCTGTTTTTATCATAACTCCTTCAGTCGCAGGTCTTTTAGCTAAAACTATGGTTCATAAAGAGGTTGTAGCTTTTAAAGAGGAAGGAATAGAAGCAATTTTTAAACTAACCGTTGAAAATTTCCCAGGTCTTGTCGCTGTCACTAAAGGAGAGTCTATTTTTAATTAATTCAACTTTTGATTCTAAGAGCTACACTTATTTAAAACCTATCACGTATAATTCTATATTAAAGGTTGTTTTTATAATGGAATAAAAAATATTTATAATTATTCACTTGATTTTAAAAGAAGTATTATTTTTAATTAATTTTTATTCAAATCTTATTAATTATTAAAATAACCATTAAAATACTTTTATTTTTAAAAATATTGATTATAATTTCTTTAATTAAAAATTTAATATTTTTAATAAATTATTAAAAATTTTATTACTTACAAACATTATTTAATACACTATAATTAAATTAAGAAGTGTTAAAATGTAATAAAATATAAATTTTACTTATTTAACTACTTCGTGTTAAATTACTATATGACGTCATCTAAGATAAACTGAGGGTTATATAATATGTAACTCAGTTAGAATATGAATTTAATAATGTACATTACGAGTTCAAGTTGATTAAAAGTAAAATTGAAGCGTCAAATAATTCACTACATTGTTAAGTGATTAAATATGAAAATCGTCGTTTGTGAACATTGCGGTGCAAAATTTGGATTAAAAGATCATGAATTTTCTTATAATTTTGAATGTTCTGTTTGTGCTGGAAATTTAGTGGAAGAAAATGGCTCTAGTCAGAATTTGGATCCTTGGTACTTAAGATCTGAGAGGAGTAGTTATAGTACCTACGTGGTTAGATGTAAGAGTTGTGGTCTTAAGTACGTTCTTGATAGTACTGAAGAGGCTAATGATTACCAATGTTCGATTTGTAGTGGAGATTTAATGTACTTCAATGAAGAGGAAGAAATCATTCCTGAAAGGGACGATCGGTTATATGAAGAAGATGGT
This sequence comes from Candidatus Methanovirga aequatorialis, assembly GCA_031282205.1. GTDB lineage: Archaea > Methanobacteriota > Methanobacteria > Methanobacteriales > Methanobacteriaceae > Methanovirga > Methanovirga aequatorialis. The sequence goes on from JAITEE010000150.1 coordinate 3,008, forward strand.
TCTGAAACTAACACTGATTTTAATGACCTTAACAATTTTGACATGGAAAATAGTCCCGAGATTGTCGATAATTTAGATGCCATAAATTCCACTGATTTTAACACAGTTGATGGACAAGAGGATATTGAAGAAGATAAACATCAAGACTGTATGGGTGTTAATCAAAAAGTTGAACATCAAGAGATTAAGAATCATTTTAAAGAGAAATTTATAGATAACTTGGATAAATCTGATGAATTAAACAGTGAAAAAGTGTTGGATGATGATTTAGGGGATGGTGAATTAAACAGTGAAAAAGTGTTGGATGATGATCTAGAAAATGAAACGGATCATCGCTTAGAGAAAATTAACGATAAGAAAATTGTTCATACCACGAGTAACGAAGTTTCATCTATTGGATCTGCACATGATTCATCAATGGAATCTAAGCCTACTTTGCCTATGGGATCTGTACCTACAGCTAAAAGTAAAGTCTATTATAATACTCCTATTGGTTTTGGTTTGTTAACAGTTTTCATTGGGGTTGTGGATATTGTTACAACCGTTAGGGATCTTGGTTACTATGTGGTGGTGTTTGGTATCATGGTACTCATAATAGGGATCGTACTACATAAAAAACGTTCTGACCATGAGCTACGAACTTTAATATTTAGAGAAAACCTACATAAACTTCCTAAAGACTTTCATATCCTAAATGGGATAAAACTACCAAATTCAGATGCAATAGATCATGTTGTAATTGGGTCCACTGGAATATTCTCTATTTTAACCATGAACGTTCAAAAGGATTTTGATGAAAAAATAGCTATTGGTGAAAAAGATATAAGTCCAGATGGAAATTTTAAAGATGATATTAGGATTATTAGAAATCCTCAAAATACAGAAGGAGATATAAAATATACGATTAGCTCTTCTCCAATAAGTTGTAAAAAAATAGAAAAAATTAAAAAATCAAATAAAACAAATGTTAAGTTTAATTTTGATGAAAAAATTAAATTTGACAACTATGATAAAATTAAAAAGAGTTCTATTAGGAGAGGTGAAGAACTAATCACTTTTTTATATGAGAATAATTTTAATTCCCTTTATCTTGAACCTTTGGTGGTTTTTATTAACAAGATTGTTTTAGTTAATGTTCCTTTAACTGATGAAAGCATGTTTTTAAACGATTTTTTAAATAGAATGGTTAATGGTAAGAGAAGATTGGATGATGAAGAAGTTAAAAGGATTTCAAACTTCCTTCAAACTTTTAAAATAAGTTGAATTTAATATTGGGAATGATTAGATGAAAACAATGAGATGGAGAGATAATGAACTTGTTCTTATAGATCAGCGAAGATTACCCGATGATTTGGTGTGTTTTATATGTGATACATATGAGGATGTTATTTTTGCAATTAAGGAGATGGTTGTTAGAGGTGCTCCAGCCATTGGAGTTGCAGCTGCTTTTGGGATGGTATTAGGGGATATTGCTGGTGAAAATTTAGATGTTGTGGCTAAAAATCTCAAATCATCAAGACCGACGGCTATTAACTTATTTTGGGCGGTTGATAGGATTTTAAAATCAGATAAATCTCCTTTAGATGAAGCTATGGCGATGTATAAAGAGGATATAGATACCAACTTAGCCATTGGTCGGCATGGTGCTGAGATAATTGAAAAAAATGACACTATTCTAACTCATTGCAATGCTGGAGCACTGGCTTGTGTTGATTATGGGACCGCTCTTGGAGTCGTTAGAACTGCTCATCATCAGGATAAAAATATTGATGTTATTTGTGATGAAACCAGACCTCTTGGTCAAGGTGCAAGACTTAGTGTTTGGGAGATGCAGCAGGAGAATATTCCAGTTAAATTAATTCCTGATGTTGCAGCAGGATACTTAATGCAAACTTTAAGAATAAACAAGGTTATCGTTGGTGCTGATCGTGTTTGTGATGATGGAATAGCCAATAAAATAGGGTCTCTTATGGTGGCTTTATCTGCAAAAAGATTTCATCTTCCTTTTTATGTGGCTGCTCCATTAAGTACCTTTGATTTGGAAAATTCTATCTATGATACAAAAATTGAAGAAAGAGGTTCTGAAGAGGTGATATATTACGGTGGATGTAGGATTGCACCATTGGGAACTGAGGTTATAAATCCTGCTTTTGATATAGTTCCAAAGGATCTTATAACTGGCATCATCACTGAAAAGGGAATCATACACTTTGATAAATTTAAGGAATTCTTTTTGAATATGAATACAAGGGGAAGTTTAACCAATTTGTGACTTTAGTAATTGAAGAGTCGTGGCCAAAAATCAAATTTTTAAAGATTTTGCTAAATTTAATTTCAATTATTTACTATTTAAATTTTATTTCATCCATGAATTTATCCTAATTATAAGAATATAGTTATAATAAAACTTTAAATTAAATTTTAATGTGATTCAAACGATTAAATTTAAAATAAAGAAATTCAAAATTTTAGTGAAACGACTTTTGGCCACGACTCTT
>JAITEE010000152.1 GCA_031282205.1 Candidatus Methanovirga aequatorialis
TTATATGGTTGAAAATTACATGAATAATAAATAGTAAAATAAGCTGGAATTTCACAAAAAAACGCAGATGAAAATATATTATGTTTGAATTAAACAATAAGAATTAAGTTGTCTTAACAATAGTTTAAATCGAAAAGTTTAAAAATAATCATCAATTTTATTTCTTTATTTTGTCCTTAATTTTCAAAACAAATGAAATCTATTGAGTATTTTAATTTTAATTATTTTCAAAAGTTTGGAGTTTAACTATAAATGAATAGAAATTCAGTATTCCAGAAATTCAAGATAACTGCCAGTAGTTGAAAAAATATAAAATTTTGAATAATTAATAGTTTTAAGATTTTTGTTTCTCTCTTTAGTCTAAAATATTAGAGTAATCTAAAAATTTAGAGTTATTCATTTGGTCTAAAATATTAGAGTAATCTAAAAAAATAGATTTAAATAATATAAAAATCATAGTATAATTAAATACTTAAAATAGTCATAGGTGATTTTATGGTAGATATTCATTTAGGAATCCCAAAGGATATAGATAAATATTTTTACAATAGAAAAGAAGAATTAGATAGATTAAACTTATATACAGATTCATTGAAAAAAGGTATTCCTATGAACATCCTTATGAAGGTCAACGGGGAGTAGGAAAATCATTTATATTGCATAAACTTTTAAAAGACATTCCAGAAGACATTTTGACTGCTTACATAGATATATCAATAATTCAAAGCCTTGAAAAAGGAAAACTAAGTGAAGAAGCTATCCTATATGAATTACTTAATCAATTGAATAAATCATTAGAAAAGAAAGGAAAAACAATAGAAAAAATACAAATAATGGTGAATAAACTCCTTGCCAATATAAAAAATCATGATTACGACTTTAAAGATGCTGGAACAATCCTTTCCATTCCAATACCACAAGTTAATGACAACTACCAAAAATTATCCCAATTTGTAATGGAATTTCCACAAAAACTTGTAGATTCATCAAAAGGGAAAATAAAAGGAGTTGTTATAGTAATTGATGAATTTCAATTTATTGGAGAACTTGAAGCAGCTGAAGCATTTTTTTGGTTAATACGTGGATTTAATCAAAGTCAAGACAATGTATCATATATATTTACAGGTTTAACCTCAACAACAAGTGAAATGGTGGAAAAACTAAATGGAATGACTGGAGCATTTGGAAACAGAATTTTACAGTTTAACATAGATCCATTTACAGAAAAAACAACAAAAAAGTACCTAAAAGAAAAAATAAAAGATATTAGATTTACAGAAAATGGTTATAAAAGATTTTACAATTGCACAAAAGGATACCCAGCATACATAAACAGTTTTTGTTCAGTAATGAGCGAAAAAACCACATATGGTGAAGAAAAAGTAGTAGAAGAATTTTACAATAAATTAGACCAAATTGCAGTTAAATGGATATTTATATGGTCTGGTTTAACAAAACAAGAAAAAGAAATAATTACAACACTTGTAGAAAATAAAACCCTACAATGGAAAGAATTACTAGAAAAAATAGATTATTCTCATGGGACATTGGCAAAAAACCTAAATAAACTAAAAAACAAAGGATTAATAAATAATTTAAACTCAAACTATTCAATAGAAGACAACATGCTTGAAACATGGCTAAAAAATAGAAAAAATGAAGACTCAGTTTATCCTGTTTAAGTAATACACATTTATATTATTAAAAATGATACATTTTAATTTCTGTGTTGTTCGTGAAGACATTACCTCTTCAGCTATTAGGATTATTCATAAACTTAAAACATGACAGAAAAGGTTCGACCATGCTTCGATTTTTGCTCGAAATCTAACACCCTGTTATAGACATTAGATAAATTTATATACTAACCTGTTGTAAATAGTTAAAGTGTAATATATACAGTAGAAAAAAAATAAAATTTATAGATATGTACACGTTAAGGATATTAATTTTATTAGTGATAACTTAGATTAATAATAGCTTTATCAATTTTTAGGTGGATAGATGAGAATCGTTGTTGCAATTGGGGGATCAATAATTGTTAAAAATAGGGATCATGAAAAGTTTCATCAATATGGGAAGATATTAAAAGACTTAAGTAAAGAAAATGAACTTTTTATTGTTGTAGGTGGAGGAATATTTGCAAGAGAATATATTAAAATAGCAAGAGATTTAGGTGTCAATGAGGCTAAATGTGATGATATTGGGATTGATGTCACTCGATTAAATGCAAGATTGTTAATCTTTGCACTTGGTGAATACGCTTATCAAGATGTTCCTCACACTTTCCAAGAAGCGATGAAATTTGCCTCAAGTGGAAAAATCATTGTTATGGGTGGAACGGAGCCAGCACACAGTACGGATGCTGTTGGGGCTATTTTAACTGAATTTGTCAATGGAGATCTTTTTGTCAATTTAACTTCGGTTGATGGAATGTACAATAAAGATCCCAATAAATTTGATGATGCTGAGTTAATAGAAGAGATTAGTGCCGATGAGATGTTGAACTTCATTAAGGATAAAGAGGTTAAGGCTGGAACCTATGAATTTATGGATATGACGGCCATTCAAATGATTAAAAGATCATCATTTCAAACCATCGTTGTCAATGGACACTATCCTGAAAACTTAATTAAGGCGGTTAATGGAGAAAAAATAGGCACTCGAATAGTATAACCGACTTGTTATGGATTTAAGTACAACAAAGATATTGAATAGATGTTCACGAAATATTTATTGACGGATATAGTTTAAGGAGATAAAAGATATGGTAGATGTACATAAGCATTGTCCTGTTTGTGGGACACCAATTCCACTAAATGAAACTACATGTTCAGATAAATGTCAGGAGATATTAATTAATCGGGCAAGTAAGGTTAAAAAATCAAGGTTAATGTTATTTTTAGTTTTTATAATATTTATTCTTGTATGGGGTTTTTTAACACTTTTTAAACATTAACCTCTTTAAAAATTTATGAACGTCTTAGGTTCTTAATGAACGGTTGTTTTTTTTACTTTTTTTAGATTCGTCCGTTAACATTCCCAACTTTTTAGGTTACGATCTAAATTATAATATATAATTTAATGAACTATTTTTTAGATATTGCCCTATATAAAATTTTAAATTAAAAAATAACAATTTTTTTGTTTTTGTATTTAAAAAATATATCAATGAACATGATTAACGATTTAATCAAGAGTTTTAAGGATATATTGTAGAAAGAATTTATACATTAGAAATTGTACTCTTTATTAATAAACTACTAAAAAGTAATAATATTTTACATTGGAAGTCGACCTCTAAATGGTAGATAAAATATTTTAATAAAACTTGGTACAACTTAAGGATCAAGGTATTAAGTACACAAGAGAAACGTGATTTCATGTTATCGATTAAAATTCCATTAAAAGGAATAAATGACGTTAAAAAGATTTTAATCGAAGAAAATTTAATGGACAAAAGTTATAAAATTAAAACAGATAAATATAATGGCTTTATTCCAATTAAATCACAGATTAATATTGAAGAGCTGAAAATTAAATTAAATGAAGTCGGTCACGATGATTTATATAGAATAGCTATTGAAGACGTCGATCTAGAATCCTTTAAAAAAAAGCCAATAAGTATGAGAGAACAGTTAAAAGGAAATTTAACCGATAAAGAAATCAAAGACATGAAAACATCTTTTGATGTAATCGGAGATTTGGTCTTACTCGAAATCCCTGAAAATCTTGAAAAACACAAAAAAATCATTGGAAAGGAGGTTCTTAAGTTCACGAAAACAAGATCTGTTTTCATGAAAAAAAGCGGAATTAAGGGTACCATAAGAACTCGTGAAATAGAGCTTATCGGTGGTGAAGATAGTTCTAGAACGATACATAAAGAACATGGAATAAAGTTGGCTTTAGATCTTAGAAGGGTCTATTTCTCACCAAGACTGGCAACAGAACGAAAAAAGGTGGAAAAGCAGGCTAGTGAAGATGAGTTGATTCTTGACATGTTTACAGGTGTTGGTCCATTCCCGATTTTAATGGCTAAAAATAAAAACATTGAGGTATATGGAGTGGACATTAATGAAGTGGCCATTGATTATCTTAAGGAAAATATAAAGATTAATAAATTAAATGGTGTTGTTCATCCTATTCATGGGGATATTAACGATGTGGCCGTTGAGTTTAATGAAAAAAATTTAAGATTTGATAGGATAATCATGAATCTTCCTGAAACCGCATACAAATTTTTAGATTTAGCGATTTCACTTATAAAGAATGATGGAACCATACACTACTACGAGTTTGGTGACGACTACGATTCAATAGTCAATAGAGTTGAAAATATGGCCATCAAACATGATAAAAATATCGAGATTTTAGATAAAAGAAAGGTTAAATCAACAGGTCCACGTACGTGGCACATAGGAGTGGATGTAAAAATTGTTGGTTCATAAGAGAGATTTGATTTTAGATGTTCTACCACCTAAGTCATAAAATATTTCAAAAATTAAGAAGTAAATAATTGTTTCAGGTGCTAAAAATCCTATATAATCTATTGAAAATCCATATAAAATATTTATTATTCCCAAAACAGATAACAGAAAAATAGTTATCTTCATAGAGAACCTATAATCAAAAAAAACCTTGAAGAACTTACTTTTTTTGTAGATACATTTGTTATCGTTTCCAATTTCATCGATGAATCCAGATGTTATACAAAGGGTTAAGACGAATAAATTCAAGTCACCTACACCAAAAGATATACAAGTCAATACAAAGAATATTAAAGAAGTTATATGATGAATTCCATCGATCTTTAGGGATATTAAAGTCGATATAAGAATTCCTATAAATATGTACGCGGAACTCGTATCATGACTTGCTAAAAACCCACAAGTTAAGCCTGTAAACGCTCCTAAAATAGAGGATGTTACTTTATTATTATTTTTATCGTATTCATCATCGGATATTTTCATTAAAAAACCAGAAAAACCATAAAGAACGCTCATTATAATTGGATTCATGATATCATTCGATTTATTTTCGGTGGACAAGGAGATTTTATTTTTAACTTTTTATTCTATCCACTGCCCCAGCTAATATTAATGGAAAAATGATAGTCACATCTCCAATTACGGTTACTAAATCTGATTCTACTTTTGCTTTAGACCACGACTTAGCTTCTTCAAGTGGAGCCCCACTTAAACTCCCAGTTTCACTTCTATCCATTGTTATTTGAATGGCCGAATCCACTCCTCCTTTAAGAAGGTTAGAGGCTAAGGTATAATGTTTTGGAAGACCTCCCCCCAAAATAATGGCTCCAACACGCTCCGCTTCAAAAACTAAATCGGACAGATCATGCATGTCTCTAACCACGTCCACCATGAAATCATGATCTTGAGTGAACATCCATAACTGTAATCCTAACATACTGTCAACGAGTCCTGGTGCAAATATGCTGACATCGTTTTCGTAGGCTGCCTTTAAGATTGAATTTTCATCTTTAATTTTTTTTCCAACTTCTCGTAGTAAATCTTTTATGGATATAATAGAATTAAAAATGGCTATTTCACTAAGAATATTCGTTATCTCCTTTTCAAAAACTTCAAAATCCTTGTTCTTAGTGTAAACATCACCTATACGACCAATTCCTTCATGATTAAGACGATCGTCATTGAAACCATAACCTCTGTAATGACTTCCACCAAATGATTCAAGAAGATCATGGGTTATGTTAGCTCCACTTGTAATTAAAGCATCAATTTGTCTGTTTTTAATCATTTGAACGATTATATTTCTTAATCCTCCAGGGACAAAAGGTCCTCCCATACTTAGAAATATTTTAGTGTCCTTATCTGAAATCATTTTTGATAGGAGTTCTACTGCCCGTCCAACTCTACCAGCACCTAAAACACCAGAAAGATCAAATTCATCTATTAACTCCTTGACTGTCATGTTTTTTTTAATATCTATTTGCTTAACCTTCATAAAACCATCTGAAATATAACTTTAAAATTTTGGTGGTATCAATATACATCGTCAGGATTAAATACTTTATCTAAGACTACATTTAAATCGTCATCGTTTAGGTTATAGGACTTTTCAGCTATTTTATTATCGTGGTTTAATTCTCTAAAAAAACAGGATTTATATCCTACATGACATGCACCACCAATTTGTTCAACTTTTAATAGAACACTATCCATATCACAATCGACGAGAACCTCTTTAACGAACTGGAAATTTCCTGAACTTTCACCTTTCAACCATAATTCATTCCGTGAAGTACTCCAATAATGAACTTTTTTAGTTTTCAAAGTCATCTTCAAAGCTTTTTCATTCATATAAGCAACCATTAATACTTGTAAAGTTTTATAATCCTGAGTAACAGCTATTATTAAATCTTGACCATTGTTACTACGTTTAAAATTAATAACATTAACGCCTCCCAAATTTACATGTTTTTCAATATAACTTATTTTGATTTTATACTACATTAATTTATTCCTTTATTGGATGCTAAGTCGAAATCATCTAATTTGCTATTACAAATATTTTTATACTATTTTTCATAGACGCACATAATTGTCATGACAATAGCCTTATCATCATTCGTAAAATTTTCTTTTTTTATCTATGGAAACATTAGCGATATATGATGGAACCTAAGTATTATTGTTATGACAATTTAAATTTCATAATATTTATTAGTGTTTTGTAAAAATTATTTATATTGATCTAATATTTTTTTTAATTTAAGATTTGGAATTTTGTCATGATAATTTTTATTAA
>JAITEE010000141.1 GCA_031282205.1 Candidatus Methanovirga aequatorialis
GATAGATTTTCTTGAATACAATGTTCATGAAAAATTATCAGTATATAGTGTTTTGGATATTTTATAATTTTATTTTTTCTTTGTTTTTATAGTAGATTAGTTATATAAAATCTTATAGATATTTATAACAGTTATACGAATTATTGGCATGACTTAATCAAAAATAAGCGGAATTAAAAATAAACAAAATTTCTATGATGACTCAAATGCTTAAATAATTATATAAAAAATTTAATGTAATTTTTAACAATTAATCGTATAAATAAAAACTAAAAAATATAAGAAATACTATATAAAATCAATACTTAAATAGAAAGAATCAAATTGTCATGACAATAGTTGCCTAATGGATGTTGATTTTGTATAATAAACATATAAAATAAAAATTGAAATGGTGATTGATATGGATAATAAGGAAAAAGTTATCAAAGCATTTAAAGAATCAAAAAATCCTCTTAATGCCACTAAAGTTGCTGAGATTTCTGGTGTTGAAAAAAAAGAGGTTGATAAAATCATGAAAGAGCTTAAAAAAGATGTTACTGGTCATTGAAAGATGATTAGAGTTGATCTTGGGCTTATGAGTATCTTATGGCACAAAAGATTATATACTTTAAGAGTACTACTGTTACAACATGCCTACAAAAAATAATATAAAAAGGTTTGTAATCAGTGAAAATGAAGCGTTAGATATTTTTAGAAGTGTACATTGGTCTTCTGGAATTTATTGTCCCATTTGCGGTTCTTTCAAAATATATAATCGTGGAGATCGATCTAATAAGAGAAGATACTCCTGTAAAGAGTGTGGTACTTTTTTTAATGATTTTACTGGCACTCCATTTGAAAAAAGTAGAATCCCATTTGGACAAGTACTTTGGATCTTAACTAACATCCATAACAAATCTTTTAAACAAGTCGCGGAAGAATTGCAGCTAAATAGAAAAACTGTCGCACGATATCATAAATTAATAAGAGAACATCTGTTGAAAAATAATATTGAGCCTTCATTTGATGACAAGTTCGAGTTTGACGAATAGTACGTAAACAAAATTTTAGGCAGGAATGGTATTCCTTCTCGAAAGCAGTTTGGAGAATAGTATGTAACGTTAGGATGAAAAGAATTAAAAAAAACCAACAGAAGAACTTCCAAGAAAAAAATGCTGAAAAAAGAGGTAAAGGCACATCACGATACTGATAAACCCCCAATTCACAGTGGTACATAAAAAAAATAATATGAACAATATTTTTAGTCTTAAAAAATCTTAGAGGCAAAGTTTCAAAAATTGTAAACGTATTCATCAAAGGTAAGGTGTCGGTGTTCACAGATGAATATACGTATTATAACGATTTAACTAATACATAGACAACAAGTGATGTTCAATAAATACTCGTGGGTCTTAATTTTTTAAGACCATCAAATAACCTATAAATCATCGATACCACTGAATTCAATCGGATCTCCATTGGTATCTTTTGTTTTTGTGGTGATTAAAATTACTTTAGTTTTTGTAAATAGATTAAAAATGATATACACTCCATAACATAAACAAAAGAAATATTGTAAAATATAATCCATGAAGTTTAGATTATAATCTTGAATAATATTAAAAAGAGGAGTATCTTGAAAGAAGGATACACTTCCAAATAAAATTGAAAGCAAAAAACAAATATGAATAATTGGACTTCCAAAACTTCTCTTTTTTAGGATGACATGATCTTCATCTTTAGAAATTTCTTTAAATCCTTCTTTTAGAATGGGATTGGCTAATTTATTAATCTCTTTCTCATTTTTCGCTTTTAAAATTATTGGTCTCATCTTTTTTTTGCCTTGTTGAGTCTGTCTTGTAGTTCAATTTTTGAATTTTATTGATTTAAGTTAGTCAACTATCTTATTTTAAAAACGTATAAATTATATGATTTAAGCTTTAATAAGATAACAAACTCAATAAAAGATTAAATTTTTGATAAAGTATAAGATAAAATAGAATATGAGCAGTTTTATTTACAAAACAGTTACTTGTATTCAACAATTTCATCTATAGGTTTTCTTGGTCTATCCGATCTTTTTGCATTTGGATAACCAAGAGGAGTAAATAAAACTGGTTCATATTCTTCTGATAGGTCTAAAAATTTAACGACTTCATATTTTTTAAATGCTGCAATATAACATGTTCCAAGACCCAAATCTGTAGCTGCAAGAATTATATGATCCATTACGATGGTTGCATCAATATCTGATATGTTTTTAGCATCCAATGGTCTTGTCCATGTTTTTGATTTATCTGCAACTACACATAAAACTAATGGTGCTTCAACAAACCAGTCTTGGTTATAAATTTTTTTTAAACCTTCTTTATTTTTTTCGGTGTCTATAACAAAAACTTTAAATCCCTGATAATTAACGCCAGTAGGAGCTAATGTAGCGGCTTTTAGGATCTTGTCTATTTTTTCTTTCTCAACTTTGTCTTTTTTGTATCCTCGTACACTATATCTTTTTTCAATAACATCAAAAAATTCCATCTTTCGCACCTTGTTATTTGAAATCCATCTTTAACTTAAATTATATTAAATCATTTAATGAATTAAAAATCAAATTTATTTAATTGTTTACAATTATTTGTATTTAAATTTAACTGATGAGTTCATGAATAATCTTTGATGGTTCTATTACTCATATTTGATGGTCATTATTTTTTTTGATAAGTAAATTTTATATAATTAAAACTGAAATGTTAATATATATGTTACTTAATCGTCAGATTAAAAATATAAATTAGATCATATGGAGAGATGGACAAAAGTCTAAATTTTAAAATTAAAAAGCTTTAAAAATGCTTTAATTTAGAAAATAAGAAAATTTTTTCTTAAAAAAAATTAGTTTTGACCACCTCTCATATGATTAAAAAATATGAACATATAAGTTTTATTTAGTAACTTAGAAATAATTGATGGGAGAAAAATCATGAAAATGTATTATGATAAAGATATAGACACGGAAATACTTGCAAATAAAACAATAGCTGTTTTAGGTTATGGAAGTCAAGGAAGAGGACAATCAAGGAATATGGCTGATAGTGGATTGAATGTTATTCTTGGACTTAGAGAAGGTGGACAGTCATGGCAAAGAGCTGTTGTTGATGGAATGAATGTTAAAACCATAGAAGAAGCTGTAAAAGAATCTGATATCATTCACTTTTTATTACCTGATGAAATTCAAGGTGATATTTATGAAAAATTCGTTGTTCCTTATCTTGAAGCTGGGAATACGGTTTCTTTTTCACATGGGTACAACATACACTTTGGGATTATAAAAGTTCCTGAAAATGTTAATATAACATTAATAGCTCCAAAAGGACCTGGATCAATGGTTAGAAGAACTTATCTTGAAGGATTTGGTATTCCTGGGCTTGTAGCAGTTGAACAAGATGCAACTGGCGATGCTAAACAAATCGCTTTGTCCATGGGTAAAGCTTGTGGTTTATCCAGAGCAGGAATACTTGAAACGAGTTTTAGAGAAGAAACTGAAACCGATTTATTTGGAGAACAAGCGGTTTTATGTGGAGGAATTACAGAATTGATTAAAGCTGGATTTACTACGTTGGTAGAAGCAGGATATCAAAAAGAAATAGCTTACTTTGAAACTTGTCATGAAGTTAAGCTGATCGTTGATCTAATATATGAAAAAGGATTCGCTGGAATGTGGAACGATGTTAGTAATACTGCAGAATTTGGTGGCTTAAGTAGAAGAGAAAGAGTTATTAACCAAGAAACTAAAAGTGAGATGAAAAAAATTTTAGGCGAAATTCAAAAAGGTAAATTCACTAAGGAATGGTCAATGGAGAACTTATCTAAACAACCGATGCTTAATAGAATGAGAGCCATTGAAAATGAAGAAGAGATTGAAATTACTGGATCTAAACTTAGAAAAGCAGCTGGATTAGGAAAATAAATCTAACTACTTTCCATTTATAAATTTAAGGATAATGTTATCTACTTTGAATAAAACATATTTTGATGTGCCATTCATTTAGGGAGTTATATTAATGGCCTTTGTTGGAATGGATCATGGGACGACGGGTATTTCATTTGGAATTATTCATGATGAGGATAGTGAAAATGTTGAAATATTTAAAATAGGTAGAGAAGATAGTAAGAGGGATAAGGTTTCAGCTATCGAAGAACTATCAAAAAGGGTTGATCTCAAATCAATAAAGTTATTAGCGATGACTTATGGGATGGGTGATGGAATAAGCTCTATCTTACCTTTAAAAAGGGTTAAAAATAGAGGAATTCTATCGATTAATGGTGCTGGAAAAATAACTGGTGGAGGAACATCGGTTTATAGTGAGATCGAGGAATCAAACATTCCAACGGTTCTTATACCTGGATTACATAAAAACTTGCCGAGTCTTGATAAAAGATTTAATGCTGCTTATTCTCATCAAGCAAGCGCTGAAAAACTGAGTGTATCCTACAACGCTTATCTAACAACGAAATGGGAAAACATGATTGTTGCAGATATAAGTTCCAATAGTGTTAATATCCTAATGGAAGATGGGAAGATAAGAGGAGCTATTGATGCGTGTTTAGGAGCTATGGGAATAGTTCACGGCCCAATCGATCTTGAAATGATTAGAAATATTGATGATGGAAAATCAACTGCGAACGAATCATTTTCACATGCTGGTGCTGTTAAAATAGCTGATGTCCATGGTAAAGTTGCTTTTTTAAAGGATAAGATTCTTGAAAAATATAAAAATAATGATCCTAAAGGAATATTAGCCATTGAAACCTTGGCAATGACTGTAGCCATGGAGATATATTCACTTGCAGGAATATCTAATAAAAAAATAGATGGGATATGTTTAACTGGTTCAGTAGGTTCTATGAAATACCCATTAGACTTTGAATGTTTACTCAATAAATTTTTAAGAAATAGGTTTAATATAAAAATACTACCAAGTTCATCGGGAGCAGTTGGAAGTGCCCAAATAGCTTCAGATGTTTATAATGGCAAAAAAAATATTTTAGGAATTGATGTTGGAAGGTGAGATTCACAAAAAATATTTTAAGAACGGATCAAATAAGAGATACCATGAAAAAAAAAGCAATAAGTGTTTTATCAGGTGGATTAGATTCAACGATAGCTACATCTTTCTATAAAGATGAATACGAGATTCATGGAATAACTTTTAATTACGGCCAAAAAAGCTTAAAAAATGAAATAAACGCATCTAAAAAGATTTCTGAAAAATTGGGATTAAAACATACTGTCATTGGTCTGCCTTGGTTATCTGATTTAGGGGCATCTGCGTTGACAACAGAAGACGAGCTTCCTAAAATTTCAATTAACGATCTTGGTAATCAGGAAATATGTGAGGGTTCTGCAGACAAAGTTTGGGTTCCAGGGCGAAATATTGTTTTTACTTCAATAGCTATTTCATTTGCAGAGGCAGAGAACGCAGAGGCAATAATTGTTGGTTGGGATAAAGAAGAAGCAAATACTTTTCCTGATAATTCAAAAAATTTTTTAAAGAGCTTTAATAAGACAATAAATATTGGTTCTAAAAATTTTGTGGAGATTAAAGCACCACTCATTGATCTAAACAAGGATGAAATAGTTAAATTAGGATACAAGATAAGTTCCCCTATCGAACTTAGTTACTCTTGTTATAGTAATAAAGAAAGACATTGTGGGATTTGTGAATCTTGTCTTAGAAGAAAATCGGGTTTTATGAGAAGCGGTATTCAAGATCCAACTGAATATATGGAGTGAAATAGAAGGTAACAACTAGGTTTGTTTGATTATCATTAAAACATCTCCTGCATTGATTGAGTCTCCTTCACCTACAAAGATATTTTCTACGGTCCCTTTGAATTCTGATTCGATATCATTTTCCATTTTCATTGCTTCAACAACGGCTAAAATATCTCCTTTTTCAACCTTATCCCCAACATCAACCTTAAGCTTTAAAATCATACCTTGCATGGTTGAGGAAACTCCACCTTCAACATCACCCTTGGGAGATCTTTGACTCTCTTCTATGTTCAGATATCCTGTGGGCATGATTTTTACATCAAAAACGTCTCCATCAACTTCAACAGTATAGTTTGTTGGAATTTCAAATTTGTTATCAGGATTAATCACTTGTTTAGAGGATAGTGGTTCTTCTTCAACTTCTCCACTTAAAAATTTAGTGGCAATAGCTGGATAGATGGCTAAAGTTAAAATATCTTCATCTTTTTTAATGATGCCTTTTTCCTCTCCTTCAGCTTTATAGTACTCATATATTGGTTCTAATAAATCAGCTGGTCTTGAATCAATAGGTTTTTCATCACCAATAATCATTTTAGCTATTTTTGGGTTTATTTTAGCTGGTGGTCTTCCATAAAGTCCTTTAATATAATCTTTAACCTCGTTAGAAACTATTTTATATCTTTCACCGTTTAAAACATTCATAACTGACTGTATACCAACGATTTGGCTTGTTGGAGTAACAAGTGGAGGGTAACCTAAGTCTTTTCTAACCCTTGGCATTTCTTCTAAAACATCTTGATACCTATCCAATGCATTCTGTTCTTTTAGCTGTGAAACCAAATTTGAAAGCATACCACCAGGAAGTTGATACATTAACACATCGGTATCAATTTTTTCAGAAATTGGGTCTATTAAACCACCGTATTTTTCCCTAATATCTTCAAAATATTTTTTAATATTGTTAAGAAGTTTTAAATCTAATTTTGTATCATAAGGTGTTCCTTTGAGTGCGGCCACAATACTTTCTGTAGGTGGTTGAGATGCACCCCAAGCTAATGGTGAAATAGCAGTGTCTAATATATCAACACCAGCTTCACAAGCAGTATAATAACTAATAGGTGTCATACCACTTGTTGAATGAGAATGTAAACTTATTGAAAGATCAGTTTCTTTTTTTAACATTTTAACTAATTTATAAATATCTACAGGATAAATTAAGCCAGCCATGTCCTTAATAGCTACGGAATCACATTCTAAATTCTCTAAATCTTTAGCCATTTCAACAAAACCATCTAAAGTATGAACAGGGCTAATTGTATAACATATTGTTCCTTGAACATGTGCTCCCTGTGCTTTAGCTACTTTAATTGTTTTTTTCATGTTTCTAATATCATTTAAAGCATCAAATACTCTAAATATATCAACTCCATTTGCATATGACTTTTCTACAAATTTTTCTACAATGTCATCAGGATAATGTTTATATCCAACTAAGTTCTGTCCACGAATGAGCATTTGAAGGGGGGTATGGATCAAATGTTCTTTAATTGATCTTAAACGTTCCCAAGGATCTTCATTAAGATAACGAATTGACACATCAAAAGTTGCTCCTCCCCATGCTTCCAAAGAAAAAAAACCAATTTTGTCAAGTTCTTCAACAATTGGCAACATATCTCTTGTTCTCATTCTTGTAGCTATAAGAGATTGATGAGCGTCTCTAAGTGCTGTTTCAGTAATTTTGGTAATTTTCATGATCTCACCTGTTAGTACTTGAAATTATGTTTGTTTTTTTTAAAAAAAAGCTTTTAGCTACAGTACTTTGCTTAAATTTGTTAAACTACAATTTTTTTAAAAATTTATCATCACTCTTTAAATTCGAATTTGATTGAAAATAGGAATGGATCTATAACTAAAGTTTAGTAAAACACAATAAAAATTGCTATCAATAAAAAATTAATCGATATTTAAATTAATTAAAGAGTAATCCTCTGTGTATATAATATTAATATTTGTAATAATTCCTATAGAGAATTTAGGAAAATTTATTTTCCGCTTAAATTTAAATCATAATTAAAAAATTTAAAAAATCTTTTATTATAATATGTCTTGATTTTCAGATGATATAAACTTACCTCTGCTATAAATGTAAAAAAATGTTTAAATTATATTCTAACGTATTTCCAAGGTTAAATACCTATTTAAAATTATTTTTTCACAAAAGCTCAATAAAAAGATGACATATACAATTGAAAAAAGGATATATTATTTATTCTTCCTCTTGATAGGAGCCATCATAACTACCAGAACCAACAACTTCAAAAACAACTCCTTGGACTATCCTATCCCCTTTTTTTATCTTATAATCAAAGTCCCCATGATTGTATAGTAAGAACATTAATGTTCCATAGAATCCAGGATCACCAACAGCTGTTTGAACAGAAATAAATGAGCGAAGTAAGGTTGATCTTGGGGTGTACAACATGGAGTAACCTTTAGGGATTTTTATTTCCCGATCAATAGTAACAAAATAAGCTGTTTTAGGTTTGATTGTATAAACAGGCCCATCTATTGGCTCAAGTTTTGACAATTCCTTTTCGTTATCAACCAGTGAACCAGAAGATTTTTGAATAAAAACCTTATCAAGGGGTAAATCAATCCCAGAAGCTTGTATTAATTCTTTAAAATTGGGAAACAATTTAATAAGTTCTTTTTCACCAAGCATATTAATCACATAGTACTTTAAAAATAATTAAAAATTTTCACGCAAATTTCTTGTTTCATTGAAAATGGTTTGATTAAAAAATATTGTATTGGTAATACAATTTTAATGACTTATGATACAGTTAATCATGTTCTATCTTTATTAATATTATATTAATGCTTTATAAACATTTTTAACAAAACTAAACAGTAATTAATATATTATTGGATTTAATCATATGATGATTTATGAAATTAGTGACAAGAATTAAATTACTACTGAAGACCAGTTAAATAGGGATTTCTATACTACTTTTTATAAATAATCTTGATCAACTTGCATCTACGTTAATTTTATAGAATAGATTTCTTTAATTGAATTTAAATACGTATCTCTATTTAAATTCTTTATTTAAAATTTAGTTAATACTATTTCTATAAATTGATATAATTTATTAATTATACAAAATTTGAAGAATATATTTGGGAGTTAATTTTAGTGAAATTTTGGCTTTGTAGAAATCATGTTAAGAGAATTTCTATTAACCTCAGGAAATTCTCTATGATACACTATAATTTTATTATCTTATAAATGTTTCGATTTTATTCTCATCTTATAGCCTATCTAATACATCCTCTAAAATTAAT
>JAITEE010000143.1 GCA_031282205.1 Candidatus Methanovirga aequatorialis
ATTAATTTTAGAGGATGTATTAGATAGGCTATAAGATGAGAATAAAATCGAAACATTTATAAGATAATAAAATTATAGTGTATCATAGAGAATTTCCTGAGGTTAATAGAAATTCTCTAGAGGTAATATAATGAAAAGAATGAAAATATTATATATAAGTTCGATTATATTCATGATATTTATGCAGATAACAAGCATTAATGCTGTTAATACTTTATGTATTGGTTATGAGGATATGGGTAGTGCTTATCTTATAGGTCCATTCGGTAATTTAAGCTCACCAATTAAAATATCATATGTCATAGGTGTTCATCCTGCTGAGAATAAAGTTCATGAATTTGTTAAAAAGACAATGCTTGAAAATTCAGATAAATTAAAGTATCAATATTATATATACCAGATTGACCATCATAATTATAATTATGAACGTGCTAGAGTGGGTGGTGGACATTTCGATGGCTATAATACTGAAAATGGTCGTATGTATAGGATGGAAGGGCAATTACTTGCACAAAAGTATGTTTTGCCTATTGCAAGAGATGGAGATTCAAAATTAATAGTTGATTTTCATAGTAATCATGCGAATACTGATGAGGATTGGGCTCATTATTGGTCTGGTGGAGGTTATGATGTAGGTAATTTTTTATTTGCCTCACAAAGCGGTAATAATAGGGCAAATTCTAATTCAAGATATATGGCAAAATATTGTCTTGATCATAATAATTGGGGTTTACTTGATTGGGTTCCAGGATCACAGACTTCACCACCATATCTTATAAATCCTTTAATGGATTCAGGTAAGACAGCATTTTTTTATGAGAATTATGTTAGAGAACCGAATTTAGAGGGTTATTTAAGACAATTTCTATTAAATAATGTAGATAATATACCGTCTAACGAATTTAAATAATATTATTAATATTTTTTAATTTTTTTTACTACATATTAAATTTTAATCATAAGCTTTATATACGCTTAAATTGATATGATAATAGTGTTTCTATTGCAAAGAGTGTTCCATTAAGACAAGGATTGCGACATGTATAGTGGCAAATGATTAATCATAATTTATTATTATTGCAAAGAGTGTTCCATTAAGACAAGGATTGCGACTAATATGATACCAGAGAAAGAAAATTACATATAAAAAAGCCAGAAAAAGAACGTAGAATAATCCAAATAGATGAGCTTATTAGTCGGGGGTGTGAACGCACTGAAAAAAACATATTTTAATGTAGAGAACCCCGAAAATAATGAAGTCGAACAAATAGAAGCATACATTCGTCCTTTATCTGCAGCAGATGCAAAAATAGTGTATGGTAATGGTGCGGGTGTCCTTCTTAATTATGTTATACGAAATTGTGTATTTCGTGACGAGGAAGGTAAAATACCATTATTAGCAGCTAAAGACCTCGAATATGTACCAGCAGGCCTTGCAATAGAAATACAGCAAGCTGTTGAGAATATATCTTCACTAAATGTATTAGGTGTTGATGAAGATTTTTAAGGCGTGAGTTGGAGTTCGGCTCACTAACACACCTATATATATGTATGAGTGTGGCATTCTACCTGACTGTACATTAGGCACGATAACCGACTTACAAATGTTTTATTTGTCTATTTGTCGTTCAATCTATCTACAAAAAGGTATAGATATGAACTTACTACTATATAAATTAACTTAATTAATTTGTTCTAACAATAGTATCACGCTCTGGTTTGTTGATACCTAATACATGATCTCATAATACTGGGCATGCCTTCAAAAGTGGAAAAAATGGACTTAGAAATTGCTTTAACTTCAGATGATAATTTTATCATGCAAATGGGTGTTTGTATTATTTCGATAATGGAAAATAACTCTAATTTTTTTGATAAAATAAATATACATATATTAAACAATGGTATCTCTGATGAAAACATTGAAAAGCTATCCCTTTTAGAGAATCAATACAAGAAGTTAAGTTGTATATACTACGACGTTGAATTCATAAAAAAAATAATCCCTGAATTTGGAAAATATAATTCGGCACAACATTTAGGTTTTTCTACCTACAGTAGATTATTTTTATCCAGTTTGGTGAGAGATATTGACAAAATTTTGTATTTAGATTCTGATATAGTGGTCAATGACTCTTTATTTGAATTTTATAATGTTGATTTTGATGATAACTACATGGTTGGAATATTGGACACGTTACCATATTTTATTCAAAAAAAAATTGGAATGGATTCTAATTCTCTTTTTGTTAATGCTGGAGTGTTATTAATTCACTTAAGAAGATGGAGAACAGAAAATATTGAAAAAAAGTTTATTAAGATTTTAAATGAATTTTCATCCCAAAACGCTATAAATGATCAAAATATTATTAATAAGGCCCTTTCTGGTGAAATGATCATTCTAGATCGGTTAAAATACAATGCAACCCCCAACATCTTTTTTATAGGATATGACAAGTTTAAAAAATTGGAGTACTTACTTGACAACAGCTATGTTGTAGGTCAGGAAAATCTAAAAACTTTAAGCGACGATGAGATTAAAAAAGAGAAAAAAAAGCTGTTTAAGGAGGCAAGAGAAAATCCTACCATAATTCATTTTCTTGGTGGAGGATTTTGGACTAGACCTTGGGAGGACAATTGTAACCATCCATTTTCTTACAAATTTATTGAATATAAAAATATTTCGCCTTGGAAAGATGTTCCACTTTTAAAGATAGGTGGGTTTCCTGGTTTAAGCAGGAATGTTATTAGATACGTTGTTGTGAAGTTTCCTGCATATTTCGTATTGTTGGTTTACAGAATAATTCTAATATTGAGATATTGATTTGGTTTATTAGAGACTATTAAAAAATTTGGATATTAAAAATTTATTTTAAGATATTATTGACAGTGTCATGGAAAATTAATTTTGTGATAAATTTTATTATGACAATTTAAATTTCATGATACTTTTATATGACGAAGATTTCTATAAACCCAATATTCAAAATTTTTAAATTTTTAAATTATGCTTTAAATTTAAAATAAATGATTTTTTATTCATTAAAAATGCTTTTAACAGTAGTATTAACAAGTGCTATTGATGGTATTTTCCAATCAAGAAATATTAGCAAGAATTATTCGTCGAGATGTTAATTTTTTCTATTTATACAGGTTATCAAACTCCTGATCATTCATACATTAAGTCGTTTTAAAAATGAATATGAAGATTTAATAAAAGTATGCTTTTGATATTATTGTTAAAATGGCTAAAGAAGAAGGTATGTTAAATTTAGGGAGAATTGCTATTGATGGTTCTAAATATAAAGCAAATGCTTGTTTAAATCAGCAAATTGTTGCTAATGAAAATTATCTTCCTGAAAAAACTTTAAAAAAGCTTTTTAATATGGATAAAGACATAAAAACAGGTTTTTTATTATAATGTACAACATAGTAGTAGATGGAAATCATTTTTATAATAGCAACAGATGTCAAGACGAATGGGAATGGTAGAACACACATTGGGGTATGAAAAAAGAATTTAAATGTTACACAACTAAATTACCGAGGATTAAAATCTGTTAAGAGTGAAAAGATTTTACATGCTTTTAGTTACAATTGCAACAGATATAATAAATTAAAAAAAGAAAAGCAGATGCAAGACAAAAAAGCCTTTTAGAAAGCTCATTACAAACAATACTAATTTCAAACTAAAACAATTTAAACGAGGAAACCTTAATTATTCACATAGTTGTAATGAACTACTACTAAATGATAGCACATATCTGCAAGCAAATGAGATAACAATGATGGAACAATAAATCCATCACCCACTCCCCCTCATTTTTTATAATAAAAATAATATAAGTACATGAAAAAAAATGCACAAAAAGAAAAATCAAGAAAAAAAATTGTGCGACAACCACACTATAAAAAAATAATTTACGTTGTAGAATCCAAACTGACTGTCGGAAAGCTTTATAAGATCTATATAGAAAATTATTTATAATATTAAGTATAAAATTTCTTAAATAAGCTATTGCTATGACAGTTTAATTATTTCGATATTTTAGTAGTTGTCATAACACTATTAAGAAATACCTATCTCTAGTTTGTTGTAGTACTTATTTTCTAAATTATTTTTTGGCCACTAACGGTTGGACCATTGAAATTTATTAAAATTTAGGATTTAACTAATTGGACCTGCAAAGTCTTATAACATTTTCTTTATTATGGTAACATTAAGTCGATTCGAGGTGTTTTTGATTAAAGTTTGTTTGATATCCCGTATTTTTTCATCAAGAGGGACTGGAGTTGGTGTTTATAGTCGAAATCTTTATGATGGCTTGAAAAATGATGGATCGTTGGATATCTCAAGAATTGAATTGGATAATCAGAATCTTTTAAAGTATCTATTTAATGGAAGGATTAAATTGCACTTTAAACTTCCAGATGCTGACGTTTATCATGGATTAGGTGCTCCTTTCACCCATACGTCAAATAAAGATAAAACTCTTGTGACGATTCATGATATTTTGGAGATAGATTTCTTCCATATATCTCCTTTTTTGGATAACAATGGGAAAATTGTTGAATGGCTTAATAGACTTCATAATAGAAGAGCAGTGTTGAAGTGCAAACATATTATAACTACATCGAATGATACTAAGGATAAACTCTGTACTCTTTATAATCTTGAATTGGATAGAATCTCTGTTGTTAGAATGGGATTTATTGATGATAGGTTATCTTATAAAGATAAGGAAAGTGACACTTATAATATAGGAACAATATCCGCATTGTATAAAAGAAAAAGAGTTGATATTTTAATAAAAGCTTTTTTAAAGGCGGATATTAAAAATTCAAGATTGTTCATTGGTGGTGAAGGTGCAGAAGAGGATTATTTAAGGAAAATAGCTGATGGTGATGATAGAGTTAAGTTTTTAGGTTTTATCTCCGATGAGCATCTGAACGATTTTTATAATAATTTGAATGTTTTTGTATTTCCAACCGCCTATGAAGGTTATGGTTTTCCTATGGTTGAAGCTATGAAGTGTAGAAAATCTGTTGTAACTCTTGATGATGCTTATATTCCGTCTGATGTTAAAAATAGGACTCATGTTTCATCAATTAATGAACTTGCCAACGACCTGAAGCATGGAAATTTTAACTGTGATATTGAATCCAATTTGGAGTTTGCAAAGGAGCACTCTCCTGAGAACATGGTTAAGGAAACTAAAAAAGTTTATAGATATTATTTTTAGTTTGAATTGGATAATGATTTAAAACTTATGGAATGTGATATGATGTTAAATGTTTTATATTCTGCCAATGATGCTTATGCTCCATATTTAGGGGTTTCTTTATTGTCTTTACTTGAAAACAATCATACTGAATATATATATATATATATTGAGTCATGAAATTTCAAAAGAAAATAGGTTAAAAATTGAAGACATTTGTAACAGGTTTAATAATGTTGAGTGCTGTTTTATTGATGTAGGAAAAAAGGAGGTTTTATATTCTAAAAAGAGTAGTTTAGATTTTAGTACTTTTGGTAGGTTATTTATAGGTTCTTTAATTAAAGAAGATATTTCAAAGATCTTATATATTGATTGTGATACTTTAGTTCTCGGTTCTTTGAAAGAACTTTGGAGTTTAAATATTGAAGGTCACGTTGTTGCAGGAGTTCAAGATATTAGATATTCGTCAATTATTGATCATGGTTTGGAAAATAAGGCCATCTATCTTAATAGTGGGGTTCTATTAATTAATTTTAAGAAATGGGCGAAATTAGAGAAGAATTTCATATCTTTTATTGAAGGAGTGGATGATCTTGATGCAATTTTACACGATCAAGGAGTAATTAATGCTGTTGTTGATGACGATAAGAAGTTGTTAATTAAACCATATTGGAATCTTATGTACTCTTTTTATAGACCTCGACAACTGAAAAAACTTTTGAATTTTTATAAAGCTCCGTATTTAGATTTTTATAGTGACGTTATAGATGACGCTATTGGTAATCCCGTTGTTGTTCATGATAAATTTTGGGATAAAGGCTACAACAATGAAATTTTTGTTGAAAGATATGAAGAATATGTTTCTATGTCTCCATTTGAACACGATGAAATTTTTACAGGTGATACAAGAATTAAACAAACATTTAATGCGAGAATATTTTTCATGCTTCCTAATTTTATGTACCCAATGTTGAGAAAATTATTTTTGTTATATAAACTTTGTTTTTAGTTTAAGTTAGAAGAGAATTTGATTTATAAACTATAGGATAAAAATTTAATGGTAAATTGTTATGGCAGAACATGAATATTTCCTAGATCATTATTTAAAGTATGGCTTAGAACTTAGTTTTCATGGAGAAATTTACAACCATAAGGAAATCAACGATTTTTTAAGTGGATACTCTTCTTCTAATAATTTAGATTATCTTTATAACGCTGAACTCTTCCTATATTTAATTCATTTTTTATTGAACAGTAACTTAGACGATTTTGATGATATCGTTGGCTATTTAAAGGAAAATCAGAGTTATCAATTTGTTTTTAGTGGTGACGGAACGATCAAATCGGAATTTAATTTTTTAATAGCTACTCTATATGGTTCAAGGATGGTCAATGGTGATTTTGTTTTTTCAATTTCTGATGGTGAAAATATGGCTATCTCAAGAGATGTAGTTGGTTCTTATCTTCTTTATTATGGGCACGACAACAAGCCATCCTTTGCAAACAGTAGAAGAACTTTGTTAAGTAATGGAATTTTGGATGTTAAAACCTTTAAACCAGGATACGTGATGTTCAATGGTGAGTTGTATCCTCCACTAAATCCTCCTTGGAATAAAGCAGCCAATCCTGAAAATGGTTTGGATCTTGATCTTTATATCGAATCTAAAAATCTCCTTATTAAGCTTCTTAAGCGATCTGTTAATATGAGAGTGAATGATTTAGATGAGGTAGGTTTGTTCTTCTCTGGTGGGGTTGATAGTACAACAATAGCTAAAATCTTAAGGGACGTTGATGGTTTGGATGTTAGATTATTTACTGTGGGAACCAAAAATTCTAAAGACCTTGGAGTGAGTAAAAAAATAGCCAAGGACTTAGGTTTAGATTTGGAGTTTAGGGTGGTAAATGAAGAAATCCTAAGGTCTGAATTTGAAGATTTTTTGCTCATTGGGGAGAGTAAGAATACCGTTGATTTGGGTGTTGGGATGACAATGTATCTAACATCCCAATTGGCAGTTGATGGAGGATTTGAAACTATTTTAACAGGTCAAGGTGCCGATGAATTGTTCGGTGGTTACAATCGTTATTTGGATGTTTACGCTCAAGATAAAAATTCTCTTACTGACGAGTTTAGAGGTGACATCGAGTTCATGTATGAAGTCAACCTTAGAAGAGATCTCGCAATAGCCAACTTTCATGATTTGAATTTCCGTTCTCCTTTTTTAGATAAAGATTTTGTAAGGTTTGCACTGTCTCTACCAGTTGATTATAAGGTTAAATCATCTGATGATAAACTTAGAAAACATATTCTTAGAGATGTGGCCGTTGATTTAGGTGTTCCTTCTTATATTGCGTATAGACAAAAAAAAGCTGCTCAATATGGTTCTGGAATCCATAAAATAATTACTAAAAAGGTTTTACCCGCTTACCAAGGTTTTTCACGTTTATAACGAACTTTTTAAAGATTTAAAATGTAATGGAATAAAGAACGTTTGTAGTTATCCCTTAATTTTAAAATATTATTTTTAATTAATTTTTATTTAAATCTTATTAGTTATTAAAATAGTGTCATGACAATTTAATTATTTCGATATTTTAGTGTCATGAGAATTTTTATTAACTTCATTTTTATTAATATTAATGAAATTCAATATTTATTAAAAATTATTTATTTTAAATTTAAAGCATAATTTAAAAATTTAAAAATT
>JAITEE010000156.1 GCA_031282205.1 Candidatus Methanovirga aequatorialis
CTAAACTTGTGTTACTATGGTTCGTTAGAACTATTTAAGCAAGAAACTGTAGCTTAATACCATATTTTAGTATTAGAGAGCAAGAATCTCCGACAAACTTTAAATATAATCAGTCGGAGAGTATGTCAATGTTTTTCAACTTCACATGTATCTATTAATATGACCACTTCTTCTCCATTTTTAGGTGTATGATTAATCTCTATTAGATCATCTTTAATTTCCTCAAGGTCAACTTCAACAGTAGAACTTGATGTACCTTCCATTACATGTATGAGAACTTTTGTGCCTTTTTTTCCATGATAATGAGATTTATCAATGTTTAAAACTTCTCCTGGAGTAAACACCCTATTGTAAGATAACTCTAATCTATCATTTTCTTTTACATTCTCCATAATGTATTCAATAGCTAAATCACAATCCATTTTCATTTCTTTTACCATGAAACCACATCCACTTAAAGTTTGATTAAAGTTCGCCATAAATATATAAAACTCAATGGACATGACCATCCATGAAAAATTAAATTTGTATTCATTAAATTAACTGTCATGATTAAGTAAATAGAAATTAGTATAATTCATTATCAATATTCTTAGTTGATTAAGGTATTTAAACAAAATCATTCCACAGTGATTATAATATCATTATCATCATTTATATGTCTTACCTCTAAAAGGTCATTTTTAATATTTTCCATGTTGACTCTTACAACATCATTAACAAGTTCTCCATTTAAGCGAAGAGAAACTATCAAAACTTCATCTCCCCAATCTTCTTCAATAGTAATATCTAAAACATCTCCTGGAGCATAAACTCTATTATATGATAACTCCAATGTATCATGCTTTTTAACATTAGTTTTAATATACTCCAAAGTTTCGTTAGGATTTAAAATAATCTCTTTCTCTATCATAGTTTCGTATTTCCTTAGTGAGTATTTCAAGTACGTTATCATTTATAGTCATCATTCACAAAACACCATATTATATATCCTCCATTAAAATGAGGAGGTATAAAGTATTAATAGCTTAAATTGAAATTTAAATATAATTTATCGATAAACTCATGTTCATGAAATTATATTTAAATCCCATGATAAAAAATAGGCTTAACCGTTATATAAAAAAAAGAAAAAGATGTAAAAAAAAAGAATTAAAGGAAATTTCTATTCTTTTCTGCATCTAAATAAAGGTTTCCTTTCCCATTTCTTGCAATATCACCAGTGTATTTAATATATTTACCTGTGAGCTGTTTACCAGATACTTCAGGATTCATAACAACTTCAGGATCTACAAATCCTTCAAGTAGTCTTGAAAGTTTTCCGTTTATGACTATGCTTCCCCCTTGCATTTGACCTCCTGGCCAACGAGTAACATCTCCATCAATTTGTATGTATCCTTTTGTCATGTGAATACCAGCGAGAATATCACAGTCTCCACGGACATAAATTTCTCCACCAGTTAAACACTCACCAAGTTGTTTACCAGCATTACCATGAACCATTATGGTTCCACCAGTCATTCCTCTCCAATCACCAATGTATGATGCACCACAAAATTCTCTGGTATTTCCTTTAATGGCCAGTACTCCACCTGTCATTTCTCTACCAGCATAACTTTCTGCATCTCCATTAACGGTAATTTCTCCACCAGACATTTCACTACCACAGTGAAGATCAACACTACTGTTAGCAACAATTTCACCAGCGGTCATAGAGGATCCTATGTATTTGACTCTTGTTAAATCTCCATTAATTATTATTTTAACGTCTGCTGGAGATTCAGATGAACCTTCAACATCTACATCAAAATAGTCTCTTAAGGGGAATCTTGAGTTTCCTATAGGTACTTCATACTTCTCAAAATCTTTTTTTTCCCATTGATAGACTTTATCTGGAATGAGTTCATCAAATTCAAGTGCTATTTGTGAAGTCTCCTTTTGATTAAAAGTTATAATTTTCATTATTAACACACCTCCTTATTTACCTGCCTTACCAGCTTGAACGTTGACTTCAAGTGGATTAGGTACAAAGTGGTCATTAACCTTATAGTTTTCAAATTTAATGGTGTAGTACTTATTAAATGAAGGCATTATTTTATCCAAAACTACTTGTTCTTCTGCCTCCAAACCACTTACATTGGTCCATAAAGTTCGACTTGGTACAACCTCAACTACCTCACCATCTTTAACCAACATTCTACCATCCTTAAACGTATAAGCAGCACTTCCAAATCCTTCTTCAATGGCTTCGTATTCAATGGATGGGTCTATTTCATTAGGTTTTATATCATAAACAGCTACATCAGCATTTGCACCAATACCTAAATGACCTCTATCCGTGAACCCATATGCTTTAGCAGGTGCTGCTCTTGTTATGGTTGCTATCTCATTGAAATCATACTCACGATCAATTGTAGTTAATGTAGATTTCTTTTCTACAGCCTTATGAACTTCTCTGTTTTCAATCATTTCAATTCTTCTTTTATTACTCATTAACCAAGATATAACTCTTGGATATCTTATGAATGGTCCAGCGTTAGGACTGTCAGTAGTTAAAAATACCTGCCATGGGTTGTTAACAAGCAAAAACATCTCAAGTCCTATGGCCCATTGTACAGAGTGAACACTATTTCTTCCAGAGTATATGAATGGAACGATTCCTGAAGCGGTTTCTAATTCAATATCTTTGTTAGCCCATTTTAGACCGTTTAGTTGATGAAGATCAAATTCCATTGGTCCGTCAGCAGTCATTGTCGTGGTTTCATCTAAGGTAATTTGTCCCACATCACATGTAACATAGTCGTTGTCATTGATGAATTTTGCAATGTCCGATGCAGCGGATTCAAAGTCTCTCCAATTAGTTCCTGCATAGGAGTGATATTGGATGTGTGTCATATGAACCGCTTGATTTCTTACAGGTGAATTTTTAGATATTCCTTTAACAATCTTCATTGATTCTATAGTTGTTTCATAGTTACCTGGATGACCTAAATCATTTGGATGAAGATGTATTGAGTGTGGAAGAGACAATTTTTCGTTTGCTTTAGCTAAAGCTGTGATAACTTCTCTTGCAGTAACATCGAAGTAAGGAGCAGGGTCATCAACACCATGTACATTCATACCCCAACCCCATGCTTCTCCACCACAGGGGTTGACCAATTTAATACCATATCCTTTAACCAATTTTAACCAGTGAGATATAAACGCAGCTAAATCATCCACATTACCTTCTTTGGCATATTTCATTGTAAACCAGTTATTTCCAAACAATGGTAGTGGTGCTATATCCAGGTTAGGAATTGCATTGATCTCTTCATGTGTATGTTTTGCCTCTAAAGGTGGCATAGCCGCTTCAACAACGGTACCATATCCCATTCTTGAATATCTGTATCCTGTTGCAGGACAACTTGGTATGGAAAATCCAGTTTCAGCACGAGTTACACCTTTTTTAGGCACGATTCCTCTTCTTGAATCTTCTGGCCTATATAAACGACCTACAACCAATTTAGGCCCAGCGATATGTGAATGAGGATCCACACCAGCAGCCATAACTATCTTATCAGTCACATCTATCTCTTTTGCATCAGAAGAAACACTGTCAACTATTTTTCCATCTTTAAACATTACATCTTTCTTTTCTCCTTCTACATCGTTGGTAGGATCATAAACAATACCGTTTTTTAATATGTATTCCATCAAAATCACCTTATTTGCCTGCTACTTTTGGTTTAATACCTTTTATCTTTTGAACCCTTTTTAACAACTCATTAACAATCCATTCATCATCTCTTGCAGTTTCTGGTCTGCTTACAGCTTGTTTCATATATATTGGAACACCATCCATTCTATAACTTGTTCCTGCGGCCTCAACAGCAATAAATGATCCTGGTAGGACAACGTCCGCTAACTCCGTAGATGGTCCCCAGTGAATGTCGATCTGAATAACAGGAATATTTGTTAAGTGTCTGTTAGCACCAGATGGGAAATGAGCACCAGGGTCAGCAGCTATCACCATAAATACATCTGGTTCTTCTCTTGTTAATAAATCAATGGTGTTAGTTTCACCATTCATATATCGAGGATAACCTCTTGCAAAATCAACCCCATAAGGGAAACCTTGTTGAAATGCCATGAAAATATTAAACCCATTAACATTAAAGTGTCCTCTCATAGGTATAAGATTCCATTTAGAGAATTTATTAAGATCTTGAATTAAATTAATAGCTATATCAATGTTTCTTTGTTTAGATAAAGTATGAGTTAAACCTAATCCAAAGAACAAAGCACCAAATTGTACATTTTTCATTTCTTCTACTAACGATTCAATATCCTCCTTAGGAATTCCTGCTATAATATCTTTTTCAAGTTTTTTACCTCTTAAAACAGCTCTCATAGCATTATAAAATTCATAGTCTCCATTTTGTTCAAAACCAACCCATATATCAGACATCTTTGCAGTGTCAGTATATCTTGGATCCATCGTGACAACCGTTCTATCAAATCTTCCTCTTTTCCTAAAGTAACCTCTTGGAAACGTAGAGTATCTTCCTAAATGTCTTGGGTGAGAGTTCATCGCATTGTTACCAGTGTAAACAATCATATCTGCTCTGTTTTTAACTTCACCTAAGGTCATGACAGGATATCCTGCATTTTGAACGGCTTGAAGTGAAGGACCGTGGCAAATCGTGGCTTGGTTATCTAAAACGGCTCCAACAAGTTCTCCAAGTTCAAGACCATAGTGCATGGTTTCAATGGAAGTTTCACTCCATCCATAAAATACAGGTCTTACTGCATTGGCAATAAGATTTGCAGCCTTATCTAAAGCGGTATCCCAATCAGTCTCAACAAGGTTACCCTTCTCATCACGGATCATTGGAACAAGTAATCTTTGATCCATGTCCTCCAGGATTTTACTTGCACCTAAACGGCATGCATGTCTTACACCTACAACGTGTCCCCCATCAACATATCCACTAATTATAGTACCATCCTTTAATTCACCTTTCACTTCTCCACCTTTTACTAAGTAGACCAAATCATCACAGTTACAACCACAAAAGGCACAAGTACAATTTTCTACTTTATAGTCATAATCAGTGATTGGTTCTTCATATGCCATAGTATCAGCTCCTATAATTATTCGCATTGTTATTAGGTAATTTAACCAATCTATTACCAGTAGAAGTTTCATCATCGTTGTATTTCTTATAAACTTCTGACATTAAATCAGCCATAAGTAAAGGCTCTTCATTAGTTTTTTCAATGGTCGCTGGTACTCCCTTGTAGGTAGGATCACAACAACAGTAGGTTTCAGGGCTTACAACAACATTAGCCCAAGGACCTTTACATATAAAAATCTGACCTTCATGAGGCGCATCTCTTGAATGAGCTACATAAACAACTACTTCACCCCAATCAGTTTTTACAATAGCTGTATCCCAATTTTTAACCCCTAATTTAGCCATGTCTTTAGGATCCATATATGCTGTACCAGATACATGACGATATTCATCCTTTAAAGTAGAACCTCTTTTTTTACAGGCTCCTTGATAAATATCACTTCCAGTGTTTAGCATGACACTAAGTTTGTTTCTTTTTGTTGCAGTTGGCTCATCAAACTTAACAACGTTAGGTACACTTGGTTTGTCAATATACGTCATTTTTTCACCTCTACTCCAACCATATGGCATCAACGGGACAAAACATTTGACATGTTCCACATTTTTCACATTTGTCTTCATTGAAAAGTTTTATAAACCCGTTTTCAACCATCATTATCACATCTTCATTTAAAGATCCGTGTCCTCCAGAAACTTCTGGACTAATGGATACATTAACAGGGCATGCAACAACACATACTCCACACCCAAGACAGTTATCTTGATTTACTTTAAGTTCCATACGATCACCTAATTTTTTAAAGCTTCAAATTTTTCAATCCAAGATTTGGATTTGGTCGGAGTGTAATCAACGTTTGTTACTTGCACTTCAATCGCTTCAACAGGACATGCTTTAGCACATGCTCCACATCTAATACAATATTGTTCATCTTTAGCAACATTATTAACAATTTCTCCACTTTTAGAAGGTTTTGGGAAAGATAAAACATCACATGGACAAATATCTACACAGGTCCCACAGACCGTACACTTATCTTGATGAATTGTTAATGTTCCTTCAAATGGTTTTTTAACCTTTGCAGCATCGGTAGGACAAACACCTTCACACCAACCACATTTAATACAAAGTTCATCATCAATAAATGAGCTTCCTTTTGTAACAGCGTCTTCCATATTGATATCATAGTCTCCATATGAGCAAATTCTACATGCTGCCTTAATAGCCGTGACTGGACATGATTTTTTACAAACTAAACAATAGACACATTTATCCTTATTAACTCTAATAGACTCAGATTCAGGAGTTCTATCAACATCAATAGCATCTGCAGGACACATTTCTTCACATATTCCACAGTAAACACAAATTTCCTCATTAATATCAATTTCACCAGTGACCAACTTGGATCTGTCTGGTAAGGATCTTGCTATTGTAATAGCTTCCCTTGGACATGCAATTTCACATTTCTGACAATAAATACATTTATCATCATCAATTTCAGCATAGGCATCATATTTAGGATATGAACTGATCTTTGAAATTGGTTGACTATCAATAGAGAAAATTAAAGCATCCGCAGGACAGATTCCACTACACATACCACAGAGAACACACTTACCTTCGTTGATCGATAGTTTTGAGTTTTGGCTATCTGTTCTAACAATGGCACCAATATCTCCTAAGTTAATGGCTGATACTGGACAAGTTGATTCACAAATCCCACAACCAATACATAAATGATCTTTGAATGATAAATTTCTTATTTCTTCTGCTGATCTTTTAATGTTAAAGTCTTTATCTTTAACTTCTTTAGTATTCTCGATCATTATTTACCTCCAAAATTTTAATTGAATTAGTTGGGCAACCCTCTTGACATAAAAGGCAACCACAACACCCAACAGAGTCAACGTTAGCTTTTAAAGACTCTAAGCTAATGGCCTCCATTAAACATAAATCTACACACAAACCACAACCGATGCAAGAATCCAAAACTTCAGCTTCAAAATCCTTATTTTGACATGTTGAAATGATTTTTTGAGCTTTTTTAGCATCTTTAACTAAAACCTTAGTTAAAATCAAAAAATCCTTAGGACATAACTCAGTCATTGTCCTAGCAACAGCAATAGAATTCCATGAGAGATTTCTACCATTTAAATAATGTGAAACAGTAGAACGATCAATTCCCAGCTCTTCAGCTATTTTTTGTTGAGTTAAGCCCTTTTTCTTCAACTCAATTGTAGCCAAATACTTTAAACCAGATGCAATATGTTTTGGCATAGTTTCACCATGTGTGTTAATTACACTATAACTATAACATAATATATATACTATCTCTCTAAAACAAAATAGAAAGATTTATATACTATTGTGTACTAACAACACATTCGGACTCTACTTCCATTAACCAAGAACTCCATCATAACTCGTATATTTGCATAATGGCTAAATCTACAAATTTTAAACAACTTTAAACAATAAATAATTTATTTTTCTTAAAATAAACATTCAAAAATGGTGAATCTTGTTAAATAAATCCTATTTATAGATATTTCATTAAAATAACCATTTTAAGTCTATAAAGCCTTAAGCCAAAAAAAATAAAAAATTTTCTATTTGAACAGGTTCAACGAAGGATTTCTATAAAAAATTTAAATAGGCGATTTACAAACATTAATCAAAAGCCTATAGACAAAAAACTTTCATCAATTATATCATATAGTAAGGCTCCCTGTTATTAATACCTTCTAAGAATATCTTTTCAAGTTCATTTTCAGGTAAATTATTTCTAATAGGTCCAATAATATCTATTAAATTATTGTTTTTAAGTAAACAAGGTTTAATAAAACCTTCAGGAGTAATCCTAATCCGACTACAATTTTTGCAAAATTTTGTATTATCCATAGGCTTCACAATCTCAACTTCACCATCACCAATATAGTACTTCTTTCTATCTTGCATAAATCTTCTAACTTTGACCTTGTACGCTAACTTTTCAAATTTCTCCTCAAGAGAACCAATATCAAAATGATACTCGTCATACAAACCATCATGATCTGATCTCATTAATTCAATCAATTGAAGTATTAAACCGTTGTCCTCACAAAATTTAAACATGTCACAGATCTCATTGTCGTTTAAATTGCTCATAACAACCATGTTAATTTTTATAGGATAAAGACCCAAGCTAGCAACGTGCAATATTCCAGACTTAACCCTATCTAAACAGTTCCTCTTTGTAATGAATTTGTAAGTATTAGGATTCAAAGTATCTAAGCTAACATTAACACGATTTAAACCAGCATCAATAAGATCCACACCATACTTATCCAATAAAACACCATTGGTCGTGATTGAAATATCTTTAAATTTAAGTGATGAAGTTTTCCCAATTATCTCAACAATATCGTTCCTTAGAAGTGGTTCACCACCAGAAAATCTTACTTTTTTAACACCTAATTTTTTAGCTACTTTAAGTATCCTATAAATCTCATCAGAATTCATCTCAGATTCAGAAAGTAACATTCCATCATGATGACAATATATACAATCAAAATTACATCCATTGGTTAAAGAAATTCTGATTGAAATTATAGGACGGTTAAAACTATCAAATATAAGCTCGTCATCATGACTATCCCATATTTTATCATTTATCATAATTTTATCCTGTTATCTCACTACTAAAAATTTAAATCTATTACTCTTCTTTCTTGTTTACAATTACCTCTAACTTATTGAAGTTTTTCACTCCAAATTCTTCTGTTTTTAAAGTTTTTAACATTCCAATGATCGTATTTTTTATAAAATCCTTAACAAAAAAATTTAATCCAATATTATTTTCATCAATGGCCACTGAAACATCCAAATCATCAGGATTATAATCCAACTCCCCTTTAATAATGGACCTTCCAATATCCAACACGTCGTTATAACCACACTCATTGGTATACAACGTGTCAATAATATCAAAACTCAAGTTCTCAATATCATTCACCAAAGAATTAATCCCATCTTCATCTATTTTAAAGGGATCGATAACCTTTATTGTAAATTCATCTACTAAGTCCTTAGAAGTTGAAACTTTTAAATAGTTATAATTTTTAAAGCCCTCAATCATGACAAAATCAGGATTTTCAATTAATTTAATTAAAAACAACAATCTATCCAATGAATACACTCTGTCAATGTTAAAAAAAGTTTTATCACCAACCCCTACAACAATATCAGAACCAGCAATCCTATGTTTCCATGTGTCACTGTTCTCTTTATCTACTTCAATAACGTGATGAGTATGTTTTATTGTTGCTACCTTATAATTCCTTTTTTTAAGCTTTTCAATAAGCCTCACACTCAACAATGTCTTACCAGTATTTTTTCTCCCAACAATAGAAAATATCCTAATAAAAAAGCCCCCCAACATCTAACAATTTCTTTTAACATGTTCTATTTTAACATTTTGCAAAGTTAATTCGATTAAGTCGAATTTTTTAATATTATAGTGTATTAAATAACGTTTGTAAGTAATAAAATTTTTAATAATTTATTACATATTATTTAATATATTTATTACATATTAAATTTTTAATTAAAGAAATTATATAATTAATATTACATATCTTTAAAAATAAAAGTATTTTAACAGTTATTTTAATAATTAATAAGATTTATAGGCCTTTAACTAAAGTTTGCAAGAGATCAAATTGTTTTAACTCTCATGAAAATTGTCTATTTAAGATTTTATAAATTAAAATAGCTATTTTAATAAAATATTTATAAATAAA